>CBJMQH010000298.1:0-6965 GCA_966431825.1 uncultured Trinickia sp. | reverse complement strand
GCGCTACGTTCGGGACGTAGAGGCCGGAGGTTCGAATCCTCTCACCCCGACCAGATTTCTTCAAAAGGATCAAGGAGTTATCGATCGTTTACTCACTCACTGTTCATGTCGAGTTAGAGTAAATCCTACATCTGGTTGTCCCAAGAATGTCCCGTCAGTTGACGGGACATTTTCTTTTGTATTTTGTACTGTCCCCGCGCGACCTTTGGGCTGTTATCGGCGCCGCCTAGCGACAATCTCGGACTTCCCGATCAGCCGTGACCTTCGGCAGACGACTAACTCCCGCCGACGGGGCCGAGGCACGGTCCAAGTGATCGCCGGCCGCCCCATTTCTTCGCGGGAGTAGGTTAAGGGCTGTTCGTGCTAATCCGCATAATTACCGGCCCCGCACACCAGCGTCGTCCAGTCAATGCCGCGTTCGAGGTCGAATCGACAAACGGCTCGGCGCGCCGATATCTGCGCCTGGATAGCACGCTCCGCCGTTTCGGTGCATCCCCTTGGCACTGTTTCCATGCCTTCCAGCAACCGACCGAGCACCACCGGATCGATTTGGTCGCCGAAATGAGCGACCACGAAGTGCTTGGCGCGCCGGAACCGGACACCCGTACTGACCAGTTGCGAAGCCAATGCCACCGCGCCGCAACCCGCGACCGCAATGTCCGGTGCGTGCCGCGCGATAAGGGCGAAAAAGCCAGACAGCACTGCGCACTTCTCAGTCATCCAGCCTCGCAGTTCCTCCTTTATATCCCGACGCTTGAAGAGACAGGCCGCGATCAGGTCGTCGCCAATATGGAAATGGTCACGACGAGAAAGCTCAATCAGCGCCTGGCGTGACCACCTCGCCGAAAGCAACAGGCTCAATTGCCTGAGATATTCATAGCGATCCAGCCACCGATGATTGACGGCGCCGCACGTACCAAGCCAATGCGCGTAGTTGTCGATTAGCTCCCGACACTGGCGGAAACCCCGGCGGAAACAGCGCAACATGAGCCCGCGTACCACCCGGCTTTGCGCTATCGCGCTGACGGCCGAAGACATCGGCAACGCGTAGAGCGCGACATATTGCAAAGTGTCCTCGATAGATGCCCGGTATTCGATCAGCGTGGCAACAATCGACTTCCAGTCCGGTCCTGCGAAGCGCTCGGCGAAGCCGTCGACTGCGTCGTTACCGACATATGAGAAATCATAGGAGCCATCGAAAAGGAAGCGCGTTGCGGTGACAAACCGGTTGGCATCTTCGTAACGCCAGGGGCTCGAAGCGGGCGTGACAAGACGCACGAAAAGCGTCCAGGTACCCAACGCCCGCTCACGTCGAACCGTCAACGGAGGAAACATCCAGATGCGGAACCGGTCGAGAAATACCTCGAAGGCGAGGATTCGCGCTATCTCGTCCCCGGGGCAATCAGGCGGCTCGCTCCACTCCACGGCGATTTGCCGGGGCGTGAAGACGTAGCTGGCCTTATGCGTCCCCATGGGAATTTGGATTTCAAGCAGCTCGCGCTCGAACCGCAGCACCTTCGTCGCTCGACTGCTGAACGTCGAGCAAAAGCGTTCGAGCGACTGTATCCGTTGCGGAAACATCCGCGTATCCAAGCTCAGCTGCGCCAGTGACCACTGATGCAGCAAGTTATGCACGACGTGCGGGTTCTCGTAGCGAGGCGCCGTGCCCGACGCCGCGGCGATCGATGCAAATTCGGAGCGCCAGTTGCGGTCCCCTATCTCGAACGATGGCGGCATCGCCTCGCCGCTCCACTCATGAAGCCAAACGGCGAGACAATGAAGCACAGCGCGATCGCGGTCCGTCAACGACGCAGCGCTCAGCAATGCGATCCATTCCCGCATCACCAAGAGATATCGCCGATAGCTCACGACATCGTTCGCGTCCGCGGCGCGCGTCAGGAGCCCTTTCAGCGAGGCGTCGTAGATCTCGATCAGCGAGCCATTGATCTGCTCCGCCACATCGCTCAGCCCGGCTTCGCACAGCGCATTTCGCAGGCCCGCGTAGGCATCGTTCAACTGCTGTGCAAGCGGCGCTCCCGCGTCCGCCGCATAGGCGATGCCCCGGAACGACGCCACCGCCTGCCGGAACGCTCCCATCGGCTCGAACACCGCGCGATGATCGAGTAGTCGCTGCGCCAGTCGCGCAGTGCTCGCGATCGGCAGACCGAGGGAATGAATGCAGCTCATCGATTCCGCGGACAAGCCTCTTTCGAATGCGGACGCTAACGCATTCAGGTAGGAAACAAGCTCATCCCTCTCATAGACTGGCAGCCGCGCGCATTCGCCGCTGATGAGCGAAACGGTGTCCAGCACGAGCAACGCATCGTCTCGACGCCTTGCGGTCAGCTGTACGGCGGCCGAGTCGAGCAATACGGACAGCGTTTCCCGCGGCGCCCACGATGCGGCCGCTTCGCCATGCAGCAACGTCATCACAAGGCGCAAGTCCCCGCTTTGGACGAGCGAGTCAACGTGCGATGACAGCCCGGACAAGATAGGCAGTCCATGACGCGGCTCGGCGCACGACACCTGCACGGCCCGCTCATAGCTTCTGGCAAACTCCGTGCACGCGCGAAGCGTTCCCTTGTACTTCGAACAATGCGAACGCCCGATCTGCGCAAGCAGCGACGGCGATTCGACCGCACCACCCGCCCGCTGCATCCATAGCGTCGGTATCGGCTGTTCTGTGCGCGCGAGCAAGCACTCTTTGACTTGCGCGGCGAGCGGCAGCCGTTGCAGTTGAGAAAGCGCATCAACGCACTCGAGCCCAAGTTGCCCCGCCTCGGTCAGCACTTCTTCCGTGAAGACGAGGGCGCAGTCGTCCGGGATAACCAGCTCGCGTCGGACTTCAGTCTGGATCGCTCCCAACATCGTCGCGTCGCCAACAATGCAAACGCCGCGGTCGAATACAACGCAGTCTGCGCCTGGCGGCACGCGCTGGGTCTCGGCTTTGACACAAGTGACGTTCTGCTGCCGAAACATGATGCCGGCGTGCTCCTCCGCACTGCCCTCGTCGACGACCACCACAGCGATAGCGCCCTGCGCGCCCGCGTCCAAAGCCAAATATCGGCGCCAGGCGCTCATGAGGTCCGGCGCGATCAACGCGTGCCCGGAGGATTGCGCGCCCAACGTCAACAAACTAGCGCCCGCCACGTCGTGGTGTCGACTGAGGGCTTCGTAGCACTCGTCAGTAAGCGCGGCGCGCTCGCGAAAAGCCGCGTCGAGGCGCGCCGGCCGGGCCTGTAGCAAATGCAATCGTTGCAGCTTGGTCTCTCGCAGATGTCGCCCGCGCCATAGCCTGATGTCACACGATGCCGGCAGCAACGCGAGGGACGTTGCACGCGAGCCTGTGGCTTGCGCGCTGCTAAACCCGAAACCAATCGTGTGGGCGATGTTCGCCCCCCGCCGATCGCGCGGCGCGATCGTGGTGACCGAGACGAAGCCGTCGGTGGTTTCGAGGCCCCATTCGCAGTCGATGGCCTCGAAGGCGAACGCCTCGATCAACTCGGCGCATATTGCCTCCATCCGATCCAAGACCGCGGCGTCCAGGTACGGCGAGTGCGTAGGCCCGACATCCGTCGCAACGTCGATATCGATCAAGGGCTGCACGAAACACGCTATGGGCTTAGAAAAGACAACTTCACCAGAAAGAGCTCGTTGACGCCGAGCATGTTCGGTCGAACCGCTCAGCGCTACGGACGCGATGCGCTGTGCGAGATCCTCCGGCGTGACGCAAATCAGACTTTCATAGCCTCCGGCGTTGACATGCTCCACCAAGTCCTCGATACCGGAACTTCGCACGATCCACGGCGCTGGACCACACACTCGTTCTACGTCGCGCATCAGCTGGGGAAATGCGTAGGTCAGCGAGCGGGCATAGGCGTTCACCGGATCGTCCACCTCGGCCGAGTCGGCCGTTAAGGCGGATGGCAACGGGGGGATGGGAAACGTAGGCAGGACCAAATCGCTCAATGAGTCCATTTTGCACATGCGCAACAGCCGGTTTAACTTCGGACCGTAGCAATGTTCTTCATCTCTAGGCATAGGGCATACAAGCTTTGGTGATTGGGGCTCTTAGGCGGGCAGTTCAAGATGCGTTGTTATTCGGGAGAACATCGATCGGTCTGCGCTGATCGACTCGTGCACCAACGCCCCCGAGCTCGGCATCTTCGAACTGCCCCGCGCCAACGGAGGAGCAAACGTCATCGTCTGGCGTGGTCCCGAGGAATCCGCCGCTCTGATGCGCCCATAGACGGGCGTAGAGGCCATCGTTCGCCAGAAGCGCCGCATGGTCGCCTTGCTCGACTACGCGACCCTGATCGATAACGATCAGCCGGTCCATCGCCGCAATCGTGGATAACCGGTGCGCGATCGCGATAACCGTCTTGCCTTCCATTAACCGGTAAAGGCTTTGCTGGATAACTACCTCCGCTTCGGAATCGAGCGCACTGGTAGCTTCGTCCAAAAGCAGGATGGGTGCGTCCTTGAGCATCACGCGAGCAATCGCGATGCGTTGGCGCTGGCCGCCAGAGAGCTTGACGCCGCGCTCGCCGACGTGCGCTTCGTAGCCGGTCCGGCCCTGCGCATCCTGGAGACATTGTATGAACGCATGCGCCTGCGCTTGCAATGCCGCCGCTTCGACTTCCGCCGGCGTTGCATCGGGCCGCCCATAGGAGATGTTGTCGTACACCGAGCGGTGCATGAGGGCCGCATCCTGCGCGACCATGCCGATTTGGCTGCGCAGTGATTCTTGCGTGACATGGGCGATGTCTTGCCCATCGATCACAATCCGACCGCTCTCAAGGTCGTGAAAACGCAGCAGCAAGTTCGCCAGCGTCGACTTTCCGGCCCCTGAGCGGCCGACGAGCCCAATCTTTTCGCCCGGCTTGACTGTCAGATCGAGCCTGTCGACCACGCGGCGGTCCGCTCCGGCGTAACGGAAGCACACCTGCTCGAAGCGCACTTCACCGCGAGGCACATGTAGCACGGTGGCATCGTCCGCATCGACCACGGTACGCGGGCGCGACAGCGTCTTGATGCCGTCCTGAACGATACCGATGCTCTCGAACAAACTCGTCATTTCCCACATGAGCCAGTGCGACATTCCGTGTAGCCGCAGCGCCATCGCTACGGCAGCAGCTACGGCACCCACCCCAACCACGCCGTGCGCCCAAAGCCATAGCGCCGCGCCCGCGGCACTAGCCGTGAGTCCCATACTCAACAGGTGATTGACGATGTCGAAGGCGCTCACAAAACGCATTTCGCTGTGGCCGCCATGAATGAATTCGCGCATCGCCTCGCGAGCGAAATTGGCCTCACGTCTCGTGTGAGAAAACAGCTTGACCGTAGAGATGTTCGCATAGGCATCTGTCACACGCCCCGTTATCAGCGCGCGCGCGCCAGCCTGCGTCCTGCCCGTTTTGGCTAGTCGCGGCACGAAATAGAGCAGCGAGACAATGTACAGCCCGAGCCATAAAGTGAAGGGCCACGCTAGCTGCACGTCAAGCGCACCGACCATGACGATCATGGTTGTTACGTACACACTCATGGTGACCAGGACGTCAGCCAGCACGAAAACAATCTCACGCACGGCCACCGCGGTTTGCATCACTTTAGCCGCGATGCGGCCCGCGAACTCGTCGTGATAGAACGACATGCTTTGGCCCAACATGAGCCGATGGAAGTTCCAGCGCAGCCGCATCGGGAGGTTGACGGCGAGGGTCTGGTGCTTGACGAGACTCTGCAATGCCACCACGGCAATGCTTGTGCCCAATAGGGCTGCTAGCCATAAAAAGCTACCACCGCGCTCGACCCACAGTCGCGAAGGCGGCAGGGTCCCCAGCCAATCAACGATGCGCCCGAGCATCGCAAACAGTAACGCCTCCGACGACGCCATGATGGCGGTGAGCACCGCCATCATGGCCACTTTCCCCCGCACGCCTTGAGTGGATGCCCATAGGAAGGAAACAACGCCCTCCGGTGGAACGCTCGGTGCGTCCGCGGGAAACGCGGAAAGTTGCTTTTCAAAAAAACTAAACACGGCGTTAGCCCCTCCGCAACCCGTGGCTGGAACTGCCCACAAACACCGACTGACGCAAAATGCGCATACGTGCATCGAGGGAACGATCATCAGCTAGATCGTGCGTCACGTTAGTCGCGCAGGACATCGATCGAGCGGATCACCTTCTCGAAGGCGGCAGCCACACGCGCCATTGTGTCGGCATCGGCCAACAGCATGCGATGTGGCAATGCGATGCATGACCGGGAGAAGGCCTGCGCCACAGGCAAGTGGTAACGTGAAGGATTCACGGCATCGCTGAACGCGTTACCGAGCGCAAATCGCCTGCGCGAAAACGGTTTGTACAAGCGATTATCGTGGAGGGCCGCGTACATGGTTTTGCATGGCAACCGCAGTTCGGCGGCCAGCGCCGTAGCAAAACGCTGGACGTTCACTGCCTCGACGACCGATTCCGGCAGCCGGACTACATAACTGTAATGAGCGCGCGCCGTGGTGCCAGCTGCCGTCGCTTGCGGTAAGAAACCGACCGAGATCAGCATGCGGTCCAGCACGGCGGCGTTGTCACGACGCAGTGCCAATTGCGCATCCAGTGGCTCCAATTGCGCCATGAGAATCGCGGCATGAAATTCCGAAAGGCAGTAATTGCTGCCCATGATCTCCGCTGTTTCGAGGAGCTCCATTTCGTCCATTTGCGGTCGCTGCGCGCACGCGGGTACCTTCGACACTGTCCCTGAGCGGGCGGTGCTCATGCGCTTGCTGCCCCACCAGGCGGGGCAATTCGAGCTGGGTACGCTCACGGCTGCGGGCGATCGCGAGCGATTCCGCATCTCAGGCGCCGATGGACACATCAGCGTCGAAGGCAGCACGCCGAGCGCATTGCTCTTCGGGGTGAACTGGTACCTGAAATACGTGGCGCACGTGCAGATCTCGCCGAATGGCGATCGCATCG
>CBJMQH010000297.1:0-6973 GCA_966431825.1 uncultured Trinickia sp. | reverse complement strand
TTGCTTTCAATGCGTTTACACGCATCCGTTTTTGCGACCCGGATGGCACCATGGAGTTTTCGGCCAACGGTGGACCCAACGCTGCGCCCTCCGGCTATTTGCCTTGGTTCGCGGTGCCGTCGCGCGCAACGCAGGACACCACGATCGTATTCGGCCACTGGGCTGCGCTCGGCCTGATGCTGACAGACAACCTGATTGCGCTCGACTCCGGATGCGTTTGGGGCAATCGCCTCACGGCCGTCGAGCTGTCCGCCGCCCCTCGGGAGCGGCGCGTCATCCAGGTCGACTGCGGCGGGTGCGCAACAGCAGGAACAACAATGGCGACCGTAAAGTAGCCGCCGTAACGACCAATAACACGCCGATTTCCGGCATAACGCGTGAAGCACGGACCTTCAACTAGCCGGCGTTATCAACCGGTCTCTGTCCAAGCCCAGTCCCAACCGCATCGGACATTGCGCCATCCACAACGGCTCGTTCCGCAGCCCGGATCGTCGGCGCACGCTCCGCCTGCATCCCCCTCAACGCTCCTTCCACAACCTCTCTAGCCTTCGCCGCCAACACCCGCCGATCGTTCCCGGCCTCGATAGCCTCGCCGACATAGAGGTGAACGGTAATAGGCCCATTCCGCAGCACGGCGTCGAGGCATTGCGCGAGCGAGACATCGTCGACATAAGCCGGCGCGGTCGACTGCTTTCCTTCGGCATCCTCATAAAGGAGACAAATCGGCTGCACGGGCGCGCCAGCCGAAACCGCCGCCTGAAACAGGTTCGCATGAAACGGCAGCAGCCCGACCCCATCGGAGGTCGTGCCTTCCGGAAACACGCAAACCACACCACCCTGCCCAAGCCGCTCGGCCATTTCATGCATGGCGCGTTGCGCGTCGCGCCGCTTCTCGCGATGGATGAACACGGTATCGAGCCGGTGCGCGAGCCAGCCGATCACGGGCCACTTGCGCACCTCGGCCTTCGAGACGAAAGGCGTCGGTCGCCACGCATTGATCGCGTAGATATCGATCCAGGAGATGTGATTGCCGACCACAAGCGCGCCATGATCGAGCCGCGCTTGATCGTTATGCACCACAAGCCGCATGCCGGCCAACCGCAACAGCTTGAGGGACCACGCCCGCGTCACCTCTCGGCGCTCGTCCGCCGAATAACGCGGAAAGCGCAGGGCCACGATCCATACGCCGCGCATCAAATGCATGCCGAGCCGCACCTTGGCCAGCCAGACGCTCATCTATTCCCCCCGGAAACTCACCAAACGCCAGCCACCTGCAAATCGGCCCGAATCACGCCTGCTCGAACGCCACACGCCCGGCCACCACCGTCGCGCGCACGCGCGCCGGCAGTTCATAGCCGAGGAACGGCGAGTTATGCCCCTGACTCTTCAGCACGCGCGGCTCCACGCGCCAGTGCGCCTGCGGATCGAACACGCAGATATCAGCCGGCGCCCCGACCTGCACACGCCCCACCGGCAGCCCGAGCACCTTCGCCGGCGCCGCCGTGATGCGCTCGAGCGCCCGGGAAAGCGCAAGCCCCGTCTCCTCGGCCCACTTGACCGTCAGCGACAGCAACAGCTCGAGCCCCGTCGCACCCGGCGTCGCTTCGCCGAACGGCAACAGTTTCTCGTCGTCGTCGACAGGCGTGTGATCGGAACAGATCGCGTCGATCGTCCCGTCCACGAGCCCCGCGCGAATCGCCTCGCGATCGCGCTGCCCGCGCAGCGGCGGATCAAGCCGGAACTGCGAATCGAAGTAGCCGATATCGACGTCGATCAAATGCACGTGGTTCACCGTCACGTCACACGTCACAGGCAAGCCCTCGGCCTTCGCCTCGCGCACGAGCGCAATCCCGGCCGCCGACGACAGATGCGACAAGTGCACGCGCGCCCCCGTCGAACGGATCAACTCGAACATCGTATGCAACGCGATCGTCTCGGCCGCCACAGGCACCCCGGACAACCCGAGCCGCGACGCCAGCGGCCCGCTCGCGGCCACCCCGCCGGTCGCCAGATACGCATCCTGAGGACGCAACCACGCCGTATAACCGTACGTGCTCGCATACTGCAGCGCCCGCAGCAGCACCTTCGTATCGACGATAGGCGTATCGGCCTGCGAAAAACCCACGCACCCGGCCTCGGTCAATCCCACCATCTCGGTGATGATCTCGCCCTTGAGCCCAACCTTCAGCGCGCCCAGCGGATGCACGCGCGCGCGATTCAGTTTGCTCGCGCGAAACTTCAGCATCTCCACGAGACCCGGCTCGTCAAGCACAGGGTCGGTGTCCGGCGGACACACGAGCGTCGTCACGCCCCCAGCAAGGGCAGCCATCGTTTCCGAATCGAGCGTCGCCTTGTGCTCGTAGCCCGGTTCACGCAGCCGCGCCGACAAATCCACGAAGCCCGGCGCGACACACAGCCCCGCCGCATCGATCGTCTTGTCCGCCGTAAATCCGGCAGGTGCGGTGCCGATCGCGGCAATCGTACCCGCATCGATGAATACGTCTGCCTTCTGCTCGGTCCCGGCCGCCGGATCGATCAGCGTGCCGCCTGCGATATGAATCTTCATGCGCTGCCTTTATTCCTTCTCGTCGTCGCCCGCACGTTCGCCCGCGCGTGCGCACGTCACTCATTCGTTGTTGCCAGCCACGACACTCATCACGGCCATCCGCACCGCAATGCCGAACGTCACCTGATTGAGGATCACCGACTGCGGTCCGTCCGCCACCTGCGAGTCGATCTCGACACCGCGGTTCATCGGCCCCGGATGCATGACGATCGCATCGGGCTTCGCCCGGGCAAGGCGCTCGGGCGTCAACCCCCAACTCTTGAAATATTCCTGCGCCGAAGGCAGCAGCGCCCCGCTCATCCGTTCGTTCTGCAAACGAAGCATGATGATGACGTCCACGTCCTTCAGCCCTTCGTCGAGGTCGTGAAAGACACGCACGCCCATCTGCTCCAGTCCGCCCGGCAGCAGCGTGCGCGGACCGATCGCGCGCACCTCGGGCACCCCGAGCGTCGTCAATGCATGAATGTCCGAGCGCGCGACTCGCGAATGCAGAATGTCCCCCACGATCGCCACGCGCAGATTCGTGAAATCGCGCTTGTAGTGGCGAATCGTATACATGTCGAGCAACCCTTGGGTCGGGTGCGCGTGCCGCCCGTCGCCGGCGTTGATCACGTGCACGTGCGGCGCACAGTGCTCGGCGATCAAATACGGCGCGCCGCTCGATGCGTGACGCACGACAAACATGTCCGCATGCATCGCCGACAAGTTGTTGATCGTGTCGAGCAGCGATTCGCCCTTGCTCGTCGACGAGGCATTGATGTTCAGATTCAGTACGTCCGCCGACAGCCGCGTAGCCGCAATCTCGAACGTGGTACGCGTACGCGTGGAATTCTCGAAGAACAGATTGAAGACCGATTTGCCGCGCAACAGCGGCACCTTCTTCACCTCGCGATCGGTCACGCTCACGAACTGCTCGGCCGTATCGAGAATCTGCGTGACGATCTTGCGGGGCAACCCCTCGATCGACAGCAAATGCTTGAGCTCCCCGTTCTTCGTCAGTTGCGGATTGCCCTTCAGAAAGCCGTAACGAAAGCGCTCGGCCGGGGCGGCCTGCGCACGGCTATCGTCGCGAGGCGGGGTCACGGTGTTCATATCTACCTGCTTGAAACTGGGTTTTTACTTCGCGCGGCCCACCGGTCGCGCATCGATCGTCTGGCGGCGCCACAACCGCGGCACGGTCGGTCACCGGCCTTCGCTCCGCATCAATCCGCGCGCGTTTCCGTATGGAACGTCAAGCGCTTGTCGGCCCCTCGTGCAAGCACGAGCGTCGTATCGTCGCCAAGCGTCACCTGCCCACCGACAAAACGCGCCGCAATCGGCAACTCGCGGCCGCCGCGCTCGGCCAGCACCGCGAGATCGACCGCAGCGGGGCGGCCGTAATCATAAAGCTCGTTGATCGCGGCACGCACGGTCCGGCCCGTATAAAGCACGTCGTCCACCAGCACGATGCGCCGATCGTCCACGTCATACGGCAACGAGGTCGGACTGGCCTGACTATGCAAACCCTTCTTGGCATAGTCGTCGCGATGCAACGCGACATTCACCACGCCGAAACGCTCGAGCCCGAGATCGCCGGCGAGCCGCTCGGCCAGCCACGCCCCACCGCTATAGATACCGGCCAGCACGGGACCTTCAGGTGTACCGAACGATGTGCCGTACGCATCGCGCAGCTGTTGCAACAACGCGCTGTAAAACGCTTCGGCGTCAATGGCGCTCATCGGTTAGTCCGTCCAGATATTGTTGAAGAATGATGCGAGCCGCCTCGGCATCGAGCATGTCGGCACGCACGCCGCCCGCTCGGATCCCCGCCTGCGCATCCACCGAGCTGAACCGTTCGTCGACCCAGCTCACGGGCAGATTGAAACGTCCGTTCAACTGATTGCCGAAGCGTTTGGCAAGCCGGGTCATGTCGTGCGCCGTACCGTCGGGATGGAGCGGCAGACCGACCACGAGGGCATCGGGCCGCCATTCGTCGATCAGCTTGCCGAGCGCTTCGAACCGGTACTCGCGATTGTGATTGGGCACGACGACGAGCGCACGTGCTTCGCGCGTCAGCGAATTGCCGATCGCGACCCCAATCCGCTTTTCTCCGTAATCGAATGCAAGCAGCGTCGCCAAAGGCCCGACGGGCTTCATCATGCGTGGCCTGCGTCACCCGAAAGCATCGACGGCGAGACGCCAAGCAGCGCCAGCGCCGCCTCGAAACGCGATTCCGCCGGCACATCGAACACGATCCGCGGGTCGGCCTGAACCGTCAGCCAGCCGTTCTTCGAGATTTCATCTTCGAGCTGACCCGCACCCCAACCCGCATGGCCGAGCGTCAGCAAAAAGCGCTGCGGCCCCTTGCCGCGCGCCACCGCCTCCAGCACATCTTTCGAGGTAGTCATCTCGAGCCCGCCCGATACGGACATCGACGACGTGTAGGCACTGCCCTCCACCGGCTCGTGCAACACGAAACCGCGCTCGGTCTGAACCGGGCCGCCGAAATAGACGGGAACATGCAACAAGGGCTCGATCTCCAGCTTCAGATCGATGCGGCTGAAGAGCGATTCGAGATCGATGTCGGTCGGCCGGTTGATCACCAGGCCAAGCGCGCCACGTTCGCTGTGATCGCAAAGATAGACCACCGTCCCGGAAAACGTCGGATCGGCCATGTTGGGCATGGCAATCAGGAACTGGTTGGTCAGGTTGATGCGATCGTTACTCTTGGACATGGTTCGAATTTTAGCAAAGACAGTGCGGGATGGCCGCCGCGTTTCGTTCGGTCGCAGCCCGTTTCAACGATGCGCGGCACGGGTCCTCGGCGCCGCTCCCCCACCCAAGGCGGGTCGGGGCGTTTCTCGCACTCTATCACGCGAGCCGGCAGGACCCGCACGTCGACCGCGCCCGCGCACCACGGGGCGCCCCAAGGACCGCCACGGCCGCGGGCCGCGCCTGGCGCCGTCAGGCTGCCGGGCCGGGCAAGATCGATACGGCCGTTCCCTCGATGGCTTGCGTCAGGTTCGACAACGGGCCGACCGACTCCACGGGCGCCACGCCGGCCGCAACCCGCAACAGCATGGCCCGCAGCGCCTCGATAGCCGGATCGATGGCGGAAGCCGCAGGCCCCCTGTCGACCCCGCCCGCCTGTTGCGCCTCAAACCCGTGAGCGCGCAGCTTCAGTGCCAGCCCCAACGCGTCGGCAAGCAGCGCAACATGTCCGAGCCCGACGGCGGTCGCCGCTGCGCCCAGCCGGTAAGCGGCCGCCGCCCCGCGAAGCGCCGCGTCGCTATCGCCGAAGGCGAGCGCCGCCGGCCCCGCCAACGCGGCCATCGCGGTTTCCGCCGTTTGCAAAAAATCCTCGTAGGCAGCCGATACGATCGACAGCACGCCTAATTCCCGCGTCGTTCCAGGGCCGTCCATCGCCGCACGCTCGGCTTGTTCGGCCTGCGCCTCCCAGACGGCCTCCGACGCCAGGGTCGCCGCGACGTGCCAATCGACGGTCAGCCCATAGTCCTCGAGCAACGCGACCGCTTCCGTATCTTCGGCGGCGGCGCCGTACAGCGCGTAATCGCGCCACAACAACGCAAGCGCGGCGCGCACGAACGCACGCGGCGCAAAGGGCTGCCCCTGAGACTGCTCGACGAGCAGCAAGTTGGCGCGCGCAAAGAAGCGCTTGACGTCCAGGTCACCCGACGCGAACCGTCCGTTCGCGCGCAGCGCCTGCGAGCACGCTCCGACGAGCCGCCATACGTCATACCGATCTGTCGATGCGAGTTCGGCCGCACAGGCGTCGAGTTCGGCCAACGCCGAGGCGGCGGTCGTAGCCTCCCGCTCGCGCAACAGGGCCAGCAAGGCACTCTCGAAACGTGCGCGCAGCGGCACCAGGTGCGCCGCATCGACGAGCCGCAGCGACGCCCGTGCGATGGGCCTGCCGGCCAGCGCGAGGTCTTCGAAGGCGACGCTCGTGGTGTAGGTGTGCCGCGCGGTCTGTTCGTTGAGCGCGCGGTAGTGCGCGTATAGCGTCGGCGAACAGGCGAGTTCGCGCAGATTGCGCCGTGTCAGCGCGGCATGGAAATCGGCGAGCGCCGCGCTGAACCGCGGCGCGAAGTCGCCGCCGGCGAACGGCGCGGCAAGCACGAGCGTGTCGGTGAAGCGCTGGGCAGCGAGCCAGCCGGCCTCGTGCAGCATCTGGGCGGCGTGAAGCAACGGGCCCGTCAGCATCATCCGCCCCTCGAAGGTGCGCTTGGCGACGGCGAGCGCCTTCTCGGCCTCGCGTACCGCGCCGCCGCGGGGGTTCGGCAATGCTTCCAGGCTCAACGGGGCGGCAGATGTCATGGGCTCACACGCGGCGCGCAGGCGGTGAGCCGCACGGGGATGTGCCGCCCGGCGCGGCGGCTGGCCGTTAGGTCTTAACCATCTCGAAGT
>CBJMQH010000296.1:0-6974 GCA_966431825.1 uncultured Trinickia sp. | reverse complement strand
ATTGAGCGTCACGCCGCTCGACATCGAAGCCACGACGATGCAGTCGATGTTCAACGGCCGCTTCGTGCAGTACGACGGCCAATTCATCGACTGGTAGGAGACTTCACACTATGGTGCTCGATCAGGATCACGCGATGATCCGCGACGCCGTGCGTACGTTCGTACAAGATGCGATCGTGCCGCAGGCGGCCACCTGGGACCGCGAGCGGACGTTCCCGAAAGACGTGCACCGCCAGCTCGGCGAGCTCGGCGCCTACGGCGTGCTCGTGCCGCAAGCTTACGGCGGCGCAGGCCTCGATGCGCTCGCCCTCGCCTTGATCCTCGAAGAGATCGCAGCCGGCGACGGCGGCACCTCGACGGCAGTCTCGGTCAACAACTGCCCCGTCTGCAGCATCCTGCTCGCCTACGGCGACGACGCACAAAAGCGCGATTGGCTCACGCCGCTCGCGCGCGGCGAGATGCTCGGCGCGTTTTGTCTGACGGAACCGCAAGCCGGCTCGGACGCATCGGCACTCGCCACGACCGCCGTGCGCGATGGAAACGACTATGTGCTTAACGGCGTGAAGCAATTCATCACGAGCGGCAAGCACGGCGACGTTGCCATCGTCATGGCCGTCACGGACAAGAGCGCGGGCAAGCGCGGCATCAGCGCGTTCATCGTGCCGACGTCGACGCCGGGCTACGTCGTCGCACGGCTCGAAGACAAGCTCGGCCAGCACTCCTCCGACACCGCGCAGATCATGCTCGAAGATTGCCGCATCCCGGCGACCAACCGGATCGGCGCAGAAGGCGAAGGCTACCGGATTGCGCTTTCCGGGCTCGAAGGCGGGCGCATCGGGATCGCGGCGCAAAGCGTCGGCATGGCGCGCGCGGCGTTCGAAGCGGCACTCGGCTATGCACAGGAACGCAAAAGCTTCGGACAACCGATTTTTGGACATCAGGCCGTACAGTTCCGCTTCGCTGAAATGGCGACGCAACTCGAAGCGGCACGGCAGCTCGTCTGGCATGCCGCGGCGAAGAAAGACGCCGGTCTGCCCTGCCTCACGGAAGCCGCGATGGCGAAGCTGTTCGCCTCCGAAGCCGCCGAGCGTATCTGCTCCGCCGCGATCCAGGCCTTCGGCGGCTACGGCTATGTCAGCGACTTCCCCGTCGAGCGAATCTATCGAGACGTACGCGTTTGCCAGATCTACGAGGGCACGAGCGACATCCAGAAAATCCTGATCGCCCGCGGGCTCGAGAAAGGAGCGCCATGACGGATCCGCGCAACACGGCACCCGACGCGTGTCCATGCGGCGGCGCCGCCCCGGGCCGCGCGCCGGCGGCCAAGCCGCCGCGTTTCGCGCAATGCTGCGGCCGTTATGTGACCGGCGAGGCCGTGGCGCCGACGGCGCTCGAACTGATGCGCTCCCGCTACACCGCCTATGTGCTCGGCAATGCGAACTATTTGCGTGCGACCTGGGATCCGGCCACCTGCCCGGCCGATCTCGATGTCGACGCGAGCGCACCCGATGCACCGCGCTGGCTCGGTCTCGCCATCAAGCGCTTCGAAACGCTCGACGCGCGGCACGCGATCGTCGAGTTCGTCGCCCGTTACAAGCAGGGCGCGCGCGGCCACCGCCTGCACGAGGTCAGCCGCTTCACGCTTGGCGACGACGGACGCTGGCGCTACGTGGATGGCGACGTAAGCGAGCACTGACATCCGCGCGTCGCGCGAACGCATCGCCCTCGCCATGCGTTCGCCGTCCCACATAGTGTCATCGGACAAATGCGCGCCGGCGCACGAATTATTTTTTGTTTTTCAGCCACGATGCGGGGTTCTCCTGCATTGCACTCCCAAATTTCGTCGCGCTAGCATGGACCCCACTTGTGGCGCGTAACGATCAGACGGTAGCGATTGCCGTCGATGGCCTTTCATCAGGCGAAAACGCGTCGAGCGGCGGGCCCCGCCTGCCGCTCGAGCGCGCGCCGCAAACTCCCGTCGTGCTTCATACGTATCGTATCGGCCGCAGGCTTTTCGATGCCTGCCTTGTGCAGCTTTGTGCTCGTTTTGCGCTGTGCTTTGGCGCAGCCCGGGTAAGCAAAAGCGCCCATTCGGCCGTGACGCGATGAATTGCGGCCAAAGCTGGGCTCTTTTTGGGCAACGGCGGCCAACGGGAGTCGCAGATACTGGTTCGCAGGCAAGGCCCGACCGCCTTGCCCCGGACAATTTTTTTGGTTTTCAGGGCAGGCACGCATGGCAGGGTGGAAAAAAGGATTCGTCGCTGGCGTGTGCTTGTGCGCATGGATGAGCGCACATGCACAATCCAACGCTGCCACGCCAAGGGATAACCCCTATGTCAGCTCGCACGCGATGCATGCGGGCTACGGCGGCGCACTCGAAGCGGGCCCTCTCGAATTCGGCGACGGCCACTTGCCGTCTCTGGCCGTCAACCTCAACGAACATGTGATTCGTATCCCGGCCGGCCCGGATGGCGAGCTCACGCTCGAAGCGACGGTGTTCAAACCCGACGGCCCGGGCCCGTTCCCGCTCGTCGTCTTCAATCACGGCAAGATCGAAGGCGATCCGCGCGTGCAGCCGCGCAGCCGGCCCGTCGCGTTCGCCCGCGAGTTCGTGCGCCGCGGCTATATCGTCGTCGCACCTAACCGCGAAGGTTTTGCGGGCTCCGGCGGCAAATACCGGCAGGAAGGCTGCGACGTCACACGCAACGGCTACGCACAGGCCGACGACGTGGCCGCCACCATTGCATTCATGTCGCGGCAACCGGAAGTCGACGCGGCGCACATCGTGGTGGCCGGCGCATCGCACGGCGGGCTGACGACGATGGCGTACGGCAACGAAGCGGCCCCGGGCGTGCGCGGCCTCATTAATTTTTCGGGCGGCCTGCGCCAGGACGCCTGCACGGGCTGGCAAGAGAACCTGACACAAGCGTTCGGCACCTACGGCGAAAACACGCGCTTGCCGTCGCTCTGGATCTACGGCGACAACGATTCGGTCTGGACGCCTGCGCTCACCGCACGGCTCTACTCGGCCTACGTCGCCCATGGCGCACGCGCGCACATGGTCGACTTCGGCGACTACAAGAACGACGCCCATCGGCTCGTCGTCGATCGCGACGGCGTCCATATCTGGTGGCCGGCCGTCGAAGCATTCCTCGCACGCATCGGCATGCCGACACGCGTCGAATACCGTGTCGAAGGTCCGACTGAACCGCACGCCTCGGGCTACGCCTCGATCGATGCTATCGACGCCGTCCCGTTCCTCGATGCAGCGGGCCGCCTCGCCTACCAAAAGTTTTTGCACCAGTACCCGAGCCGTGCGTTCGCCGTATCGCACTCGGGCGCGTGGTCGTGGGCCGAAGGCGACGACGACCCGCGCGCCGTTGCGCTCGCGAACTGCCGACGCGAAAACGGCGGCGACCCCTGCAAGCTTTATGCGGTCGACGATATGGTCGTATGGAACGACAAGCAGGCCGACACGACACAGACCGCCGCAGTCCACGACGAGAGCGCGCCTGCAGCCGCTGCCACTGCCACTGCGACGACTAACGTGACGGAGAGCCGGGCGCTGGCCAGCCGCTACTGATCCGCCCCTATGCGCTGAATGCAGCGCGGCGTGGCTCCTGAACGCACACCCGACCCCGGTTTCGCTCGCGCGAGCCGGGATTTTTTTTGGCGAGAGGCGCCACTTTGCCGACGTCATCGTCAAGCATTTGCCCCGATTTGTGTAAAACCGGTCCTAGCTGCCTATATCCGCCGTCATCTGACGGCTTGCCGCGAGCGCACGAAAGCGTGCAACGCCGTCCAAAAACGCGTTAATCTCACGCCGGTTTTGTGACAGAGGAGCGCCCCCTTCGGCGCAGGCGCCTGCGGAACGAAGGCGGGAAGGCGAAGGCGGGAAGACCGCACCTGTCACGCGTTTTCTGAGAGACCTGTGAGGCGACGCATGGCGCACAGGTCGACGTTTCGGAGCAATCGTTGAATACACGAGCGGACACACCCACGCGAACGGAAGCGCACACCCGCGCAACAGCCGACGATTGGGCCGCGCGCAGCCTCACGGCCGTGTGGCACCCCTGTACGCAGATGAAGCATCACGAGCGGCTGCCGCTCATCCCTGTTGCTCGCGGCGCCGGCCCCTGGCTCTACGACCAAGCCGGCCGTCGGTACCTCGACGGGATCAGTTCGTGGTGGGTCAACTTGTTCGGTCATGCGAATCATGCGATCAATGCCGCACTGAAGACGCAACTCGACACGCTCGAACACGCAATGCTCGCGGGCTGCACGCATCTGCCGGCAATCGAGCTGGCCGAGCGTCTCGGCGCCCGCACGAACGGTACGCTCGGACACGCATTCTTCGCATCCGACGGTGCTTCGGCCGTCGAAATCGCGCTGAAGATGAGCTTTCACTACTGGCGCAACCTCGGGCAGGCGGGAAAGCGCGAATTCGCTTGCGTCGCAAACGGCTATCACGGCGAGACGGTCGGCGCGCTCGGCGTGACCGATGTCGCGCTGTTCAAGGATGCCTATGACCCGCTGATCCGCAGCGCGCACGTCGTCGCCTCGCCCGATGCGCGCACCGCTCAGCCGGGCGAGACGGCGGCGGACGTGGCGGCACGCGCGCTTGCCGACGTGCGCAAGCTTTTCGAAGCGCGTGCGGCGCACATCGCCGCGCTGATCGTGGAGCCGCTCGTGCAATGCGCAACCGGCATGGCGATGCACGATCCGGCGTATCTGCGCGGTCTGCGCGCGCTCTGCGACGACTACGGCGTGCATCTGATCGCCGATGAGATCGCGGTCGGGTGCGGCCGCACCGGCACGTTCTTCGCGAGCGAGCAAGCTGCGATCTGGCCTGACTTCCTGTGTCTGTCGAAAGGCATCAGCGGGGGCTATCTGCCGCTCTCGATCGTTCTCTCTCGCGACGAAATCTTCGCCGCCTTTTACGACGACGACACGACCCGTGGCTTCCTTCATTCGCATTCCTACACGGGCAATCCACTCGCCTGCCGCGCCGCGCTTGCCACGCTCGATCTGTTCGAGGCCGATGACGTACTGCGTGCGAACGAGCGCAAATCGGCTCTGCTGGCCGACGCATTGGCGCCGCTCGCCGCACACGAGGCCGTACGCCACTTCCGCCGCCGCGGCACCATCATCGCGTTCGACGTTGCGCTCGAAGGCGACGCCGCACGCGGCTTCTCGCGGCGCTTCTTCGAACAGGCCCTCGCGCGCGAACTGCTGCTGCGCCCGATCGGCACCACCGTCTACCTGATGCCGCCGTATGTTTTGGATGACGAAACGATAGCGTGGCTCGGCGCACGGACGCGCGAGACCTTCGAAGCGACGCTTGCGGACGGAGGGCGCTGATGTTCCTGCTCGATACGCTGCGCGAAGGGCTTGCCGACGTTCAAGCACGCGGATTGACGCGGCGCCGGCGCATTGCCGACACCGCTTGCGCCGCCCACATGACGGTGGACGGTCGGGAGATCGTGAGCTTCGCCAGCAACGACTACCTCGGGCTGGCTGCGCATCCCGCACTGATCGAAGCCTATGCCGAAGGTGCGCGCCGCTACGGCGCCGGCAGCGGCGGCTCGCATCTGCTCGGCGGCCACTCGCGGGCGCACGATGCGCTCGAGACGGCGCTGGCCGAGTTTGCCGGCGGCTTCGTCGATGCGCCGCGCGCCCTCGGTTTCTGCACCGGCTATATGGCGAACCTTGCCGTCCTCACGGCGCTCGCCGGGCGCGGCACCACGCTCTATTCAGACGCGCTGAACCACGCTTCGCTGATCGACGGCGCGAGGCTGTCGCGCGCCGACGTGCAAATCTATCCGCACGGGGACACCGCTGCGCTCGCGGCGATGCTCGAAGCGTCCGATGCTCAGATCAAGCTGATCGTGACCGACGCCGTCTTCAGCATGGACGGCGACGTGGCCCCGCTGGCCGAACTCGTCGCGTTGGCCGAGCGCCACGGTGCATGGCTCGTCGTCGACGATGCGCACGGTTTCGGCGTGCTCGGCCCGCAAGGGCGCGGTGCGCTGGCGGCGGCGCAATTGCGTTCGCCGCATCTCGTGTACATGTGTACGCTCGGCAAGGCCGCCGGCGTTGCCGGTGCCGCCGTGATCGCACACGAGACGGTTATCGAATGGCTGATTCAGCGTGCGCGCCCCTACATCTTCACGACCGCCTCGCCGCCGGCCGCGGCTCATGCCGTCAGCGCGAGCCTTCGGATCATTGCCGGCGAAGAAGGCAACGCGCGACGCGCGCACCTCGCCGCGCTGATCGAGCGTACGCGTGCGATGCTGGCGCGCCCGTGCTGGCGTCCTATCGATTCCCCGACCGCGGTGCAGGCGCTCGTGATCGGCGAAAACGAGCCGACGCTCGCGCTCGCCGCAGCACTCGACGCACAAGGGTTCTGGGTGCCCGCGATCCGGCCGCCCACGGTGCCGGCCGGCACTTCGCGTCTGCGCCTCTCGCTTTGCGCGGGGCACACGTTCGACGATCTCGTGCGGCTCGAAGAAGCGTTTGCGCGCTGCGCGGCAGGGGGCAAGGCATGAACACGGCACCGTCGCTGTTCGTCACCGGCACCGACACCGAGATCGGCAAGACGCTCGTCTCGTGCGCTTTGCTGCGCGGCTTTGCCGCGAAGGGGCTGCGTGCCGCCGCCATGAAGCCGATCGCGGCCGGCGCGCACGAGCGCGACGGCGTCTGGCACAACGAGGATGCCGATCAACTCGATGCAGCCGCCACGGTCGTCTTGCCAAGCGCATTGCGCACGCCCTATTTGCTGAAGGCACCGGCCGCGCCGCACATCGTCGCACGCGAAGAGCGTGTCGAGATCGACATCGACCATATCGTCGCCTGCTATCGCGAGGCGACGCATCTGGCCGATCTCGTCGTCGTCGAAGGCGTGGGCGGATTCCGTGTTCCGCTCGACGACCGCCGCGATACGGCCGATCTCGCCTGCGCGCTCGATCTGCCTG
>CBJMQH010000295.1:0-6997 GCA_966431825.1 uncultured Trinickia sp. | reverse complement strand
CAACAGCGGGCGATGAAGATAGTTCGTCACAATAACGGCCGCAAACCGGCGAACTGGAGCGCCGCCCGTCGCCGCGAAGGGCCACGCGCTGCCGCCCTCGAGATCGATCGCAACGGGCTCGACGCCTTCGATACGCGCGAGCGCGGCCAACGCCGCCGGATCGCGTTCGAGCGCCGTGACGGGATGGCCCAGTGCCGCGAACCAGCGCGCATGGCGGCCCGACCCGGCGGCCACGTCAAGCACGGCGCCGCCGGCCGGCACCAGCCGCGACCAGCGCTCGACCCAGCGCGACGGCCGGCCGATGTCTTGCGACGCACACGGCACCGCCGAATCGTGCGGCGACGCGCCGCTCCCGCTGGCCTGCATCACGAATACGACAGGCCCATCGCCTCGCGGACGTCGCGCATCGTCTCGGCCGCGAACTTGCGTGCCTTGTCGCAACCGTCGGCCACGATCGCACGCAGGAGAGACGGATCGTCGATGTATTTCTGCGCGCGCTCGAGCATCGGCTGTTGCTCGCGCAGGATGCCGTCGATCACAGGCTGCTTGCACTCGAGACAACCGATCCCGGCCGAACGGCAGCCTTGCTGCACCCACGCATGCGTCGTTTCGTCGGTGTAGACCTGATGCAGTTGCCAGACCGGGCACTTGTCGGGGTCGCCCGGATCCGTGCGGCGCACGCGCGCCGGGTCGGTCGGCATCGTACGGACTTTCTTCGTGATCGTTTCGGCATCGTCGCGCAAGCCGATCGTGTTGCCGTACGACTTCGACATCTTCTGGCCGTCGAGACCCGGCATACGTGATGCCTTGGTCAGCAGCACCTGCGGCTCGACGAGAATGATCTTGCGTGCGCCTTCGAGATAGCCGAACAGCCGCTCGCGGTCGCCCATCGACAGGCTCTGCGACTCCTGCAGCATGGCACGCGCTTGCTCGAGCGCTTCATCGTCGCCCTCTTGCTGGTAGGCGTTGCGCAGTTCGTGGTAAATCTTTGCACGCTTGCCGCCGAGCTTCTTCGCGGCTTCGAGCGCCTTCTCCTCGAATCCCGGCTCGCGGCCATAGAGGTAGTTGAAGCGCCGAGCGATCTCGCGCGTCATCTCCACGTGCGGCACCTGGTCTTCGCCGACCGGCACGAGCGATGCACGGTACAGCAGAATGTCGGCCGCCATGAGGACGGGGTAACCGAGAAAGCCGTAGGTCGACAGATCCTTGTCCTTCAGCTTTTCGATCTGCTCCTTGTAGGTCGGCACCCGCTCAAGCCAGCCGAGCGGCGCACTCATGCCGAGCAGCAGCGCGAGCTCCGCATGCTCGGGCACACGGCTCTGGATGAACAAGGTCGCCTGCGCGGGATCGATGCCGGACGCGAGCCAGTCGATCAGCACTTCCCAAACATTTTTCTCGATGACCTCGGGCGTTTCGTAGTGCGTCGTCAGCGCATGCCAATCGACGACGCAGAAGAAGCACGGATATTCGGATTGCAACCGAACCCAGTTCTTCAGCACACCGTGATAGTGGCCAAGGTGCAGCGAGCCCGTGGGCCGCATGCCGGAGAAAATACGGTCTGGAAACATGGTGTCAGTGGAGGAGCGAAACGAGTGGATTCAACAAGGCCCGCAGCGCCGCATAGCCGAGTGCGACGAGCGGATTGAGCCAGATCTTGGTCAGCACGCCCGTCATTACGAGCGCCATCACGATGAAAAAACCGTACGGTTCGAGGCGCGAAAGCGCAATGGCCGGCCCCGGCGGCAACAGCGCCGTCAGCACGCGACCGCCGTCGAGCGGCGGCAGCGGAAACAGATTCAGCACGCCGAGCACGAGATTGACGCTGATGCCGGCCCGCGCCATGCCCGTGAAAAACGGCTCGTCGATCGACAGCCAAGCGAGCGCAACCGCAAAAAGCGCCCAGATGATCGCCTGCACGAAGTTGCACAGCGGCCCTGCCAGCGCAACCCAGAACGTGCCCCAGCGGGGATTGCGCAAATTGCCGAATGCGACGGGCACCGGCTTCGCATAACCGAACATGAACGCACCGCCGGTTGCGAAGTAAAGCAGCAGCGGAATGGCGAGCGTGCCGAGCGGATCGATGTGCCGCATCGGGTTGAACGATACGCGGCCCAACACATAAGCCGTATTGTCGCCGAACAGGCGCGCCGCATAGCCGTGCGCCGCCTCGTGCAGCGTGATGGCGAAAATGACGGGGAGCGCGTAGACCGCGATCGTTTGTATCAGGGAGGCGTCCATAGCGCGCTATTGTAGCAAGGGGTCACCCGCGGACTTCGCACCGAATGCTGCAATAGGACTCGGTGAGCGCGATGGAGACGCGATTGTCCGATCGGGCAGAGACGGGGCGCGATGGCGCATGCGCCGTCACGGGGCCACGAGACCGAACGGCTCGAGTGCGCCGCGCCCCACGCGCACGAGCGCCGGCTCGTCGCCGGAGAGGTCGATCACCGTCGACGGCTCGCGCGGGCATGCCCCACCGTCGATGACGAGATCGACCTGCTTCTCGAGCCGCATCCGGATTTGCTCCGGGTCGTTGAGCGGCTCGTCGTCGGGCGGCAGAATCAGCGTGGTCGCGATCAACGGCTCGCCGAGCGCGGCGAGCAGCGCCAGCGTGATGGCGTGGTCCGGCACCCGCAGGCCGATCGTCTTGCGCGACGGGTGCGAAAGACGCCGCGGCACCTCCTTCGTCGCCTGCAGGATGAAGACGTAAGGGCCCGGCGTGACCGATTTGATGAGCCTGTATTGCCGGTTGTCGACCATCGCGAACGTGGCGAGCTCGGACAGGTCGCGCACGAGCAGCGACAGATGCTGGCGTTCGTCGAGGCCGCGAATACGCCGCAGCCGCGTCACGGCGTCCTTGTCGTCGAGCCGGCAGGCAAGCGCGTAGCTCGAATCGGTCGGCAGCGCGATCACGCCGCCGCGCTTCACGATTTCGATCGCTTGGGCGATCAGGCGCGGCTGCGGATTGTCGGGATGGACCTTGAAGAACTGTGACATGGCGGTGAGGTAGAAGCGAACCTGAAACCGTGAGCGACGGCGCGGTTCGACGAAAGCCGCGCGTTGCCGCGCGCGCGTACCCGTTGGCGGCGCGTCAGCACCACCGCTGCCAGACGGGCGTCAGGTCGGCTGGCATCTGGGGCAGCGCACCGAGGTCGATGCGGCCCTCGCCGGGTCCGTGAAAATCGGAGCCGCGCGATGCCTCGAAGCGAAAGCGCCGGGCAACGTCGGCATACTCGCGATACTGGTCGGGCGTATGGCTGCCCGTCACGACTTCGATCGCCCTGCCGCCCCGATCGATGAACGCCCCGAAGAACGCGTCGAATTCGGTCTGCGAATAGCGATACCGGCCCGGATGCGCAACGATCGCCTCGCCGCCGGCCGCCCGGATCCAGGCCACCGCATCCTCGAGCCGGGCCCACCGATGCGGCACATACCCGGGTTTGCCGTCGCCAAGGAAGCGGTCGAAAACGTCAGCCGTCGACGCCGCATAGCCCCGCTCCACCAGATACCGCGCAAAGTGCGTGCGCGAGATCAGATCGGGATTCGAAACGTACCGCAAGGCACCTTCGTACGCGCCCTGCACGCCGACTTTCTCGAGTGCTTCGGACATGGCGCGAGCACGCGCCGCCCGGCCGTTACGCGTGGCGTAGAGCCCTTTCACGAGCACGTCGCAGGTCGGATCGATGCCGAGACCCACGATATGCACCGTTCGCCCCGCCCAGGTGACCGAGATTTCGACACCGGACAGATAGTCCATGCCGAGCGCAAGTGCTGCCGACCGTGCCTCGTCCTGACCGCCGACTTCGTCGTGGTCGGTCAATGCCCAGAGCGTCACGCCGTTGGCGTGCGCGCGCCGCGCAACCTCGACGGGGGGCAATTGCCCGTCGGAAACAGTGGAATGGCAGTGGAGATCGGCGTTCATGCTGGGCGAAAAAGGAAGACGCTTCATTTTACTGCAATGCGGCGATTCGCCTGCGCCGCCCCCGCACCGTGGCGCCCACGCCCCAGTGCGAGCACGCATTGCGCACGATCACGCGCAGAATGCCTCGATGAGCGCCGCGATCTGCTCGGGTTGATCGTGATGCACCATGTGGCCCGCCTCCTCGATCATTTTCTCGCGCCAATCGGGAAAGGCCGCAAAGCGCGCCTTGTATTCGGCGAGCGGAATGTCGCCTGCCAGCGCGGCCAGCGTCGGCGACCCCACCGCTTCGACGTGCAGCACCTTCGCCCGCACCTGAGACCAGGTGGCCATCACTTCGTCGAGACGATAGAGCAGCGGGCCGTAGTGCTTGTGCGCCGGATCGGCGAGCAGCGCATACCGTCCGTCCTCGCCGCGCTTCGCCCAGTGCCGGGCAAGAAAGTGCGCACGCTCGGGCGCAAGCCGCGGGTTCGTCTTGATGAGGCGGGCCGCCACGTCATCGAGCGTCGCGTAAGACTTCAGGCGGCTCGGCTCGCGCATGTCGTCGAGCCACGCGGCAAGGCGCTTCGGCGCATCGGCCGGCCGCGCCGGCGCCAACCCGAACCCCTCGAGATCGACGACGCGGCGCACACGCCCGGGGCGCGCCCCCGCATAAAGACATGCGACGTTCGCCCCCATGCTGTGGCCCACGAGATTGACCTGCCCCGTCGGTGCGTAACGGTCCAGCAATGCCTCAAGATCCGACAAGTACTCGTGGAACCAGTAGTGTCCGCCGCCGTTCGCCGCCACGGGCCAGTCCGACAACCCGAAGCCGCGCGCATCGGGGGCGATCACGTGCCAGTCACCGGAGAGCGCCTCGACCACGAACTGGAACGACGCCGAGACGTCCATCCAGCCGTGCAGCATGAACAACGTCGGCGCGTCGGGGCTGCCCCAGCGCCGCACGTGCAGCTTGATCCCGCGTACGGTAACGAAATCCGATTGAGCCGTATTCATCGACAAACGAACGCCCCCGAAAAAACGAATGGTCGTTCGATTATAACGATCGAAAACGATTTGCGCCCGACACGTTCCTCGAAAGGCCCGCAGCGGCCGCGTCAGGGCGTGCGCGGCGGTGGCGCGGCACTGTCGGCGGCACTGTCGGCGGCACTCGGGTCGGCGGCAGGCGCCGCTGCGTCGTCGGCGCTCGACAGCGCCTCGAGCTCGGCTTCGTCGAATCCGGCTGCGCGGCGCGCATCGAAGTTGTACGGTCCGCGCAGACGCGGTGCATGGTATTCGGTGGCGAGACGCTGATAGGTCGTGTGGGGATCGAGCCCGCGTGCATCGCACAGATGCCTGAACCACCGGTTACCGATCAGCACGTGCCCGATTTCGTCGCGCAGAATCACATCGAGGATCGCAGCGGACTGCGCGTCGCCGGCCTGGGCCAGGCGCGCGCGAATGGGCGGCGACGCATCGAGGCCGCGCGCCTCGAGCGTGCGCGGCACAAGCGCCATGCGCGCCAGCACATCGCCGCGCGTGCGCTCGCACATCTCCCATAGCCCGTTGTGGGCGGGGAAATCGCCGTATGCATGCCCGAAGTCCGCCAGCCGCGCGGCCAGCAGCGAAAAATGCTGCCCCTCCTCGGCGGCGACGCGCAACCAGTCGCCGTAAAACGCCTCGGGCATGTCCGCGAAGCGCCATACCGCATCGAGCGCCAGGTTGATCGCGTTGAATTCGATATGCGCGAGCGCGTGCAACAGCACGGCGCGTCCGGCTTCCGTCTGCATGCTGCGATGGCGTAGCGCACGCGGCTCGACGAGCGATGGCCGCGCCGGCCGGCCGGGCAGACCCGCCGCCTCGGCAATGGACTCGCCTGACGACGCGGCGAGGAGGCCCTGCTGCCAGCGGGCGTAGAGTTCGCCCGCGGCGCGCGCCTTGGCCCCCGGGTCGCATTCGAGCAACACCGAGAGCGCCGACCGGCGTACCGACGGAGCCTGCGCTGTCGGCTCAGCGGGAGTGGACAAATTCATCGGTATGGGACGGACCTGAAAAAATCTTCTGACGAAACGAGCGGCCGCGAAAAATGGGCCAATCCGGGCACGGCCGCCCCCTTGGCATGGGCGGCCCACGGCGACGCATGGACGGACCGTTTACAATACGCAATTCGAGGTCCGGCCCGCATCCGCAGCAGGCAAGAACAATCTTCGCGCAATGCCGCCGCGCATTGTACAGACCGCACCCCAAAGGAGACATTGTGGCGATCTACCAGTTGAAAGAGCACGCGCCGACGATCCACGAAAGCGTGTTCGTCGCCGATACGGCAACGATCATCGGCCAAGTGACGCTGGAGGAAAATGCGAGCGTCTGGTTCGGGGCCGCCATTCGCGGCGACAACGAGCCGATCACGATCGCCGCGGGCAGCAACGTACAGGAAGGCGCCGTACTGCATGCGGACCCCGGCTACCCGCTCAAGATCGGGCGCAACGTGACGGTCGGGCACCAGGCCATGCTGCATGGTTGCACGATCGGCGACGGCAGTTTGATCGGCATTCAGGCCGTGGTCTTGAATGGCGCACAGATCGGCCGCAACTGTCTGGTCGGTGCGGGCGCCATCGTGACCGAGGGAAAGTCGTTTCCCGAGCGCTCGCTGATTCTCGGTGCGCCCGCACGTGTCGTGCGCACGCTGACCGACGAAGAAGTCGCCAAACTGGAAAGCGGCGCATCGACTTATATCGAACGCCGCGCCCTGTTCAAGACCCAGCTCGTGCGGATCGGTTGAAGGCACACATTGGGCATCAAGCGCGCCGGCAGCGCGGCGCGCGCAACATACGCGAAGAAATTTGAAGGAACCGCCGTGGAAGACCAGTTGCAAAAATTCATGTTCAGCGCAGCGCCCGTGCGAGGCGAAATCGTATCGCTGCGCAATACGTGGCAGGAAGTGCTTGCGAGACGGCGCTACCCCGCGCCCGTCGCGAACATCCTCGGCGAAATGATGGCCGCCTGCGCGCTGCTGTCGGCGAATCTGAAATTCAACGGCACGATGATCATGCAGATCTTCGGCGACGGTCCGATCAAGATGCTCGTCGTCCAATGCAG
>CBJMQH010000294.1:0-7001 GCA_966431825.1 uncultured Trinickia sp. | reverse complement strand
CACTTCGGTGGAGGACGATTCCACTCATTTGGTCGGCGCCTCGTGCGCCGGCGTTTTTTGTATCCTGCTTCCACCCCTATCGCCCTTTTTCGTCCATGTCCGGCACCCTCGCCCTCACCGAACAGTTGATTGCCCGCGCCTCCGTCACGCCCGACGATCAGCATTGTCAGCAGCTCCTGATCGCGCGCCTGGAGGCGATCGGCTTCACCTGCGAGACGATCGCTTCGCACGGCGTCACGAACCTGTGGGCCGTCAAGCGCGGCACCGACGCACACGCCGGCAAGCTGCTCGCCTTCGCGGGCCACACCGACGTCGTCCCCACGGGGCCGCTCGATCAATGGCAATCGCCGCCGTTCGAGCCGACGCACCGCGACGGCAAGCTCTACGGGCGCGGCGCCGCCGACATGAAAACGTCGATCGCGGGCTTCGTCGTGGCCAGCGAGGAATTTGTCGCGGCCCACCCGGCACATCGCGGCTCGATCGCGTTTCTGATCACGAGCGACGAAGAAGGCCCCGCGACGGACGGCACCGTGAAGGTCGTGGAAGCGCTGGCCGCACGCGGCGAACGGCTCGACTACTGCGTCGTCGGCGAGCCGACGTCGACGGCCACGCTCGGCGACGTCGTGAAGAACGGACGTCGCGGCTCGATGTCGGGCCACCTCGTCGTCAAGGGCGTCCAGGGGCATATCGCCTATCCGCATCTCGCGAAGAACCCGATCCATCTGCTTGCGCCCGCGCTGGCCGAACTCGTGGCCGAGCATTGGGACGAGGGCAACGAGTACTTCCCGCCGACGACCTGGCAAGTCTCGAATTTGAAAAGCGGCACGGGGGCGAGCAACGTGATCCCCGGCCATGCCGAATTGCAGTTCAACTTCCGCTTCTCGACGGCGAGCACGGTTGAAGGGCTGCAACAACGCGTGCATGCGATTCTCGACAAGCACGGGCTCGATTACGAGCTGTCGTGGACCGTGAGCGGCCTGCCGTTTCTTACGCCGCGCGGCGAACTGTCGAATGCGCTCACACAGGCGATCAAGGATGAAACCGGCGTCGAGACGGAATTGTCTACGACGGGCGGCACGTCCGACGGTCGCTTCATCGCCCGCATCTGCAAGCAAGTCGTCGAATTCGGTCCGCCGAACGGCAGCATCCACAAAATCGACGAGCACGTCGAGCTGGCCTTCATCGACCCGCTCAAGAACATCTATCGCCGCGTCCTCGAAACGTTGATCGCGTGAAACGCGCAACGCTACTCACGACACCGACGCAATGCGCCAAGGAGAGACTGCGATGACCCCCCCTTTTTCGACACTGCGCGACCTGCTTCGCTATGCCGTTTCGCGCTTTACGCGGGCCGAGCTCGCGTTCGGCCACGGCAGCGCGAACGCTTATGACGAAGCGGCCTATCTGCTGCTGCATACGCTGCATCTGCCGCTCGATACGCTCGAACCGTTTCTCGACGCACAGCTGCTGCCCGATGAGATCGAAGCCGCGATGCAAGTCATCGAGCGGCGCGCGACCGAGCGCGTGCCGGCTGCCTACATCACGCACGAAGCGTGGATGCACGGTTGCCGTTTCTATGTGGACGAGCGTGTGATCGTGCCGCGCTCGTTCATCGGCGAACTGCTTCAGGACGGCCTGCAACCCTACGTCGCCGATCCCGACGAAGTGAGCGCGGTGCTCGAACTGTGCACCGGCTCCGGTTGCCTCGCGATCCTCGCGGCGCAGGCCTTCCCGAACGCCGATGTCGACGCCGTCGATCTTTCGCCCGAAGCGCTCGAAGTCGCCGCAATCAATGTCAGCGAATACGGACTCGATGACCGCGTAGCGCTGTTCCACGGCGACCTGTACGCGCCGTTGCCCGAGCGCCGCTACGAGGTCATCCTCACGAATCCGCCCTACGTGAACAGCGACTCGATGCGTGCGCTGCCGCCCGAGTATCAGCACGAGCCCGAGCTCGCGCTCGCGGGCGGCGACGACGGCATGGACGTGGTGCGGCGCATCATCGGCGCGGCCCGCAACTGGCTCACCGATGACGGCGTACTCGTCGTCGAAATCGGCAATGAGCGTGCGAACGTCGAGGCGGCATTCGGCGGGCTCGACCTCGTCTGGCTGCCGACGAGCGCCGGCGACGACAATGTGTTTCTCATTCAGGCACGCGATCTGCCGGCTGTTTGAGCGTTTGAGCGTCAGCCGCCCCATCGGTCCGGCATGCCGCCAGCGCAAGCAGCGGCGGCGCCGGTCCGATGCCCTTCGCCATGCCGGCGCCCCGGAGCCCATTGCGCACATGACTTCGCCGCAGCGAATCGACGAAACGGAAACGGACACGGACCGCGACACGGCGGCGAGCGGCGATACTGCCCGCTCGGCCTGCCGGCGGCTCGTCGTGATCGCGGGCGCCGCTGCGCTTGCCTACGGCGTGTCGCTGCGCGGCGCACCTTACCCCGATCAGGCGGCGGCAAAAGTGCTGACCTGTGCGCTGCTCGGGCTCGCGACCGCGCATCATCCGACCGACAGGGAACGTTACTGGCTGTGGGCCGCGCTGGCGGCTTCAGCCTGCGGCGATGCACTGCTCGCGCTGCCGCAATTGCCGATCTCGTTCGTCGGCGGTCTCGGCGCTTTCCTCGCAGCCCATATCGCCTACTGCGCGCTCGTTGCCCCGCTCGCGCGCCGTCCGTCCGGTTGGCGACGCATTGCGTTGCCGGCGCTGTGGGTCTCGGCCTGCGCCGCCTACGCCACGTTCCTGCCGCATCTCGGCCCGCTGCTTTTGCCTGTCGCGTGCTACGTCACCGCGCTCGCCCTGATGGCGAGCCTTGCACTGTGCGCGCAGGCCTGCGGGCCCGAGCTTGCGCTCGGCGCCCTCGCGTTCGTCGCGTCCGACGCCATGATCGGCATCGAGCGTTTCATCGGACCATTTGCCGGCAGCGCCTACGCGATCTGGTTCAGCTATGCCGCCGCGCAAGTCCTGATCGCCGCCGGCATCCTGTTGCGCCCGCATAGCCAATCGGACGCATCCATGCGTGCCCCCAATCGGCAGCGCCTTCGGTAAGATGCTCGGGGCGCCGCGTACTCGGCATGGCGGCCCCATTTGAAAGATCCGACAGACCCAACAAACCCGACGGACTCCGCGCTTCGCACCGATGCAGCTGCACTTCGACTGGCTCTCGCTCGGCGGCTTGATCGTTGCCGCCCATGTGCTCGGCGTCATCGCCGCCGGCCATGCCATCCTCAATACCCGCACGTCGCAGGGCGCGATCGCCTGGGCCGTCTCGCTCGTGGCCATGCCCTACCTGACGCTCGTGCCCTACCTGTTCCTCGGGCGCAGCAAGTTCTCGGGCTATGTCGACGCGCGCAGGCTCGAAAACGAACTCGTGCGCACACGCGCCCATCCGGGCGCCTGGGATACGCGCGCCTCCACCGGCGGGCGGCCGGCACAGACGCTGGGCTCTGCCGTGGTCCGGGCGCTGACCGGATTGAGCAATATGCCGTTTCTGCCCGGCAACCGCGTGCGTACGCTCGAAAACGGCGACGCGACGTTCGCTGCCATTCTCGAAGCGATCGAATCGGCGCGCCGCTACATCCTTGTCCAGTTTTTCATCGTGCGCGACGACGGGCTCGGCGACATGCTCAAAGACGCGCTGCTCGCCAAGGCCGCTCAGGGCGTGAAGATCTGCTTTCTCTACGACAGCATCGGCAGCTTCGATCTGCCGCAGCGCTATGTCGCCGCGCTGCTTGCAGGCGGTATCGAAATCCATCCTTTCGCCACCAACCGGCGCTTCGTCAACCGCTTTCAGCTTAACTTCCGCAACCACCGCAAGATCGTCGTCGTGGACGGCGAGCGCGCGTTCGTCGGCGGGCACAACGTGGGCGTCGAGTACCTCGGCGGCAACCCGCGCCTATCGCCGTGGCGCGATACGCATATCGAACTCGTCGGGCCGATCGTCGAGAGCGTGCAGTTCGTGTTCATCGAGGACTGGCACTGGGCTACGCAGCGCCTACCGCAGCTCGCGCCGCCGCATACCGGGGACGCCCCGCCCACCCAGGCCGCCGACATGCATTGTCTCGTCGTCGCGCCGGGTCCTGCCGACAAGCAGGAGACGGGTTCGCTCTTTTTTGTCGAAGCGATCAACGCCGCGCAAACGCGGATCTGGATCACTTCGCCCTATCTCGTGCCCGACGAAGCCGTTTTCGCCGCGCTGCGGCTCGCCGTCATGCGCGGCGTCGATGTCCGCATTCTGATCCCGAGCCGACGCGACCATTACGTGGTGTTCGAGGCGTCGAAGCTCTACGCCTACGATCTCGTGCGCGCCGGTGTGCGAATCTTCCGCTACGGCCCGGGGTTCCTGCATGAAAAGGTCGTGCTGATCGATACGGTCGCGGCCGCGATCGGCAGCGCAAATCTCGACAATCGATCGTTCCGCCTGAACTTCGAAATCATGGTGCTGACGATCGACGAAGGGTTCGCCGGCGAAGTCGAAGCGATGCTCGCGCGCGACTTCGCGCTCGCGCACGAAGTCGATACCAACGAATACCGGCACGCCAGCGCATTCCGGCGCGTACTCATGCACGTCGCCCGGCTGTTCTCGCCGATCCTCTGAGACGCACCGCTTGGGCGCCGGGAAACGGCATGTACCGTTCGCGCCAACCTCGCGGCGCGCATCCGGCTCGCCGGTATTACAGCAGCCGCTCGATGTCGGCCGCGATGGCATCGGGCGTGGTCCGCGGTCCGTAGCGCCGCACCACGGCGCCCTGGCGATCGACGAGAAATTTCGTGAAGTTCCACTTGATTCGAGCGGTGCCGAACACCCCCCGCTTTTCCTTCGTCAAGAAGCGGAACAGCGGATGGGCGTGGGGCCCGTTGACGTCGACCTTCTCGAACATCGGGAACGTGACGCCGAAATTTTTCTTGCAGAACGCGCCGATCTGCGCCGCATCGCCGGGTTCCTGCGCACCGAACTGGTTGCAGGGGAAACCCAGTACCGAGAACCCCCGCGCGGCGAAACGAGCCTGTAGCGCCTGGAGCCCCGCATATTGCGGCGTGAAGCCGCATTCGCTCGCCGTGTTGACGATGAGCATTACCTGATCGCGATAGTGGTCGAGACCCACCGCCTCGCCCCCGAGCGTGCGTGCCGAAAAGGCATAGATCGGACTCATCGAGCGCATCTCCGTGAAAAAAGCGCCAGTCTAAGTGAAACGCGCCCCGCGGAGCAGATCGGCGTGCTCGACGGGCGCTGCCCGGCGAGCGTTTGCCGTGCAATCCGTGCCATGCAACCCGATCGCGTACGATTCGCACCGCAATCCGGGCGCGAACGGTGCGCGCCGTCTAAAATAGCGCTTTTCCAGCTGTCGGCCCTGTCGTGATCCGTTTCAATCAATTCAGTCTCGCGCGTGGCGTCAAGCCGCTTTTCGACGCCACGTCGTTCACGTTGAACCCGGGCGAAAAGGCCGGGCTCGTCGGCGCGAACGGCGCCGGCAAGTCGACGCTGTTCTCCGTGCTGCGCGGCGAACTCCACGCCGATGGCGGCGAGTTCTCGGTGCCGCCCTCCTGGCGAATTGCGCACGTCGCTCAGGAAACACCGGCCGTCGAAAAAACGGCGCTGGCCTACACGCTCGACGGCGACGCCGCGCTGCGCGACATCGAACGGCAGATCGCCGAGGCCGAGGCCGCCCACGATGGCGAAGCGCTCGCGCACGCTCATGCCGCGTTCGCCGACGCCGACGGCTACACCGCCCCCGCGCGCGCGGAAAGCTTGCTGCTCGGCCTGGGCTTCACGCTCGAGCAGACGCGCGAGCGCGTCGCGGCGTTTTCGGGCGGCTGGCGCATGCGTCTGAACCTCGCGCAGGCGCTCATGTGCCGCTCCGACCTGCTGCTGCTCGACGAACCGACGAACCACCTCGATCTCGACGCGATCGTCTGGCTCGAAGACTGGCTCCATCGCTATGCGGGCACCCTCGTCGTGATCTCGCACGATCGCGAATTCCTCGATTCCGTCTGCAACGTCACGCTGCACCTCGAAAACCGGCAGATCAAGCGCTACGGCGGCAACTATTCGCAGTTCGAAATCCTGCGCGCACAGCAGCTTGCCTTGCAGCAGAATGCGTTCGAGAAGCAGCAAAAGACGATCGCCCACCTGCAAAGCTTCATCGACCGCTTCAAGGCCAAGGCGACGAAGGCGCGCCAGGCGCAAAGCCGGATGAAGGCACTCGAAAAGATGGAGCGGATCGCGCCGGCACATCTCGCGTCGCCGTTCACGTTCGAGTTTCGTACGCCCGACGCGGCGCCCAATCCGATGCTCGTGATGGAGGACGTGCGCTGCGGCTACCGTAGCGACGACGGCCATGAGATCCCGATCGTCGAGCGCGTCACGCTCTCGATTCAGAACGGCCAGCGCATCGGCTTGCTCGGGGCCAACGGCCAGGGCAAATCGACGCTCGTAAAAACGCTTGCGGGCACGCTCGAGCCGCTTTCCGGCACGATGCGCGAGGGCCGGGGGCTGTCGATCGGCTATTTCGCCCAGCACCAGCTCGAAACCCTGCGCCCCGACGATTCGCCGCTTGCCCATCTGGCGCGAATCGCACCGGAGGCACGCGAGCAGGAGCTGCGCGACTACCTCGGCGGCTTCAATTTTTCGGGCGATATGGCGGCCTCGCCGATTGCGCCGTTCTCGGGCGGCGAGAAGGCCCGCCTTGCGCTCGCCTTGATCATCTGGCGCAAGCCCAACTTGCTGTTGCTTGACGAGCCGACGAACCACCTCGACCTGGAAACGCGCCATGCGCTGACGATGGCGCTGGCGCAGTTCGAAGGCACGCTGATCCTCGTCTCGCACGATCGCCACCTGCTGCGTGCGAGCACCGATCAGTTCATGCTCGTCGCCGGGCACCGTCTGCAGCCGTTCGACGGCGATCTCGACGACTATCGCGACTGGCTGCTCGCCCACGCGGCCGAAACACGCGCGGCGGCGAAGGCTGGGGCAGACGGAACAGGCGCCAGCGGCGACGGGGCC
>CBJMQH010000293.1:0-7008 GCA_966431825.1 uncultured Trinickia sp. | reverse complement strand
TTGTTGAGGACCATAGGCTTGGGCGCGTGCGTGACGGCTTGGCCTGCACATTGCGGCCCTCCGAATGCCGATCGTCCGGCGAACAGCCAATCCTGCAGCTTGCCTGTCGAGCGAAACCGGTAGCGCAGGCACACATGATCGGCAAGGTCGGCCGGCGTCGCGGGCGTGCCGTGACGCGCCAGATAGCCGGGCGACGCGCAGGCCAGCAATCGATACGGACCGAGCCGCTTGGCCATCAACCGCGAGTCGGCCAGCTCGCCGCTGCGGATCACGGCATCGAACCCTTCGTCGATCACGTCGACAATGCGGTCGCTGAAGTCGAGATCGAGTTCGATTTCGGGGTAGCGTTCGCGGAAGGCGGGCAACGCCGGCAACATGAAGCGATATCCCACAGCGGGCAGGCTCACGCGCAGGCGCCCGCGCGGTGCGGCCTGGACCATCGACAGCTCGGCGCGTGCGTCGTCGATCTCTTGCAGTGCCGCACGGCAGCGCTCGTAGAAAAGCGCCCCTTCTTCCGTCAAGCTGATTCTGCGCGTCGTGCGGTGAAAGAGTCGCACGCCGAGGCTTTCTTCGAGCCGCGCAATGTTCTTGCCGATCGCCGATGCAGACACGCCCAGCGTGCGCCCCGCGGCGATAAAGCTGCGCGCTTCCGCGGCGCGGACGAATGCGGCCAGGCCGCCGAGCATGTCCATGAGTCGAGATTAATAGCGAATTGAAGGCGCATTAAAGAGAATTGCTCCGGACTGAACGGAGCGGCGGCTTATTTAAACACGGGTCACGCCTTTCTATCATTCCCGCTCATCGTTTGCGAGGGGCGTCGAGACTGAGGTCTTCCGCCCGTGCGAATGCCGTTTCGTCAAAGGGGAATGACAATGGATGATGACTTGCCGCGCGACGGTGCGCGTACGTCAGGCGCCGCCACGCTTGCCGCCGTTTGTTTCGCGGCGCTATCGATGCCGGTGAGCTTCACGGGGCCGGCTGTTGCGCTGTCGGCGCTTGGACGTGCGCTGGGCGGCTCGCCGCTCGCGCTCGCATGGGTCACGAATGCATTCATGCTCGCCTTCGGTCGTTGTCTCATGATCGCCGGCGCGCTTGCCGACCGGCTCGGCCGCCGGCGCGTGTTTCTGTTCGGCACGGCGCTGTTCGTTGCCGCGTCGCTCGGTGCGATGGCGGCGCCGGGGCTCGTTGCGCTCGATTTGCTCCGTGCGGTGCAAGGCGTGGCGAGCGCAGCGGCGTTTGCCTCGGGGGCAGCGGCACTCGCGCAAGCGTTCGATGGCGCAGCGCGCACGCGCGCATTCAGCCTGCGCGGGACGACATTCGGGATCGGTCTTGCCTGCGGGCCCCTAGCGACCGGCGTGCTTGTCGAGCACTTCGGCTGGCGTGCCGTATTCGCTGCCGTCGCCGTGCTGGGCGTCGCTGCTTGCGTGAGCGGCCGGCGCTGGATGCGCGAGACGCGCGACCCGCACGCGGATCGCTTCGATGGGTTCGGTGCGCTGACCTTCACGATCGCGCTGTCGCTGTTCACGTACGCGGTGCTGCTCGTCCCTCAACACGGATGGGGTGGGGCGCGCGTGCTGCGGCTGTTGGCAGGTGCGGGCCTCGTCGCCCTCGCATTCGTCGCGACCGAGCTTCGTGTACGTCGCCCGATGCTCGACCTTGCATTGTTCCGCTATGCGCGCTTCGTCGGCGTGCAGTTTCTCGCCGCCGCGCCAGCCTATGCGTTCGTAGTGCTGCTGATCCTGCTGCCGCTGCGTTTTGTCGGCATCGAGGGGCGCAGCACGATCGAGGCCGGGCAACTGATGTTTGCATTGTCAGGGCCCATGCTCGTCGTACCGCTGGCCGCGGGCTGGCTGACACGCTGGTTTTCGGCAGGGGTCGTCTCGAGCGTGGGGCTTCTCATTTGTGCGACCGGGCAACTGATGCTCGCGCGCGTTGCGCCGGGTCAAGGCACCGTATTGCTGGTCGCTGCGCTGGCAGTGATCGGCTTCGGGATCAGTCTGCCGTGGGGGCTGATGGACGGCCTTGCCGTCAGTGTCGTGCCGAAAGAGCGGGCCGGGATGGCCGCAGGCATCTTCAACACGACGCGTGTGGCGGGGGAAGGCGTCGCGCTCGCGATCGTCGGGGCGGTGCTCGCGCAACTGCTGCTGGCCCGTCTGAACGCCTTGTCGCCTGCCGGCGTGGATACGGCGCGAGTTGCTGCCGCCGCAGCGCGGCTGACTATCGGCGATCTCACGCACGCCGCGGCGTTGCTGCCGCAAGCGCCGCCGGCCACACTCGTTCATGCCTTCAGCGATGCCTTTGCGCAATTGCTCAAAGGGCTTGCGGTCGTGACGATGGGTTCGGCCGCTGTCATTTTCGGCTTTCTCGGCCGCGTACGACCTGCTGCGCAAGCCGAAACGGCAGCCGATGCAGCCGCCGGTGCTTGCGCGGCGAAGGCTGACGTGCCGCTCGGTGCGACACGCTGAAACGCCGGGGCAGTGCGGCGCTTAGGCGTCGCAGGCCGTCATGTCGCGCTGCCGGTGGCGGTTCACACGCAGGTAGAGCAGCGCGCAGCCGCTCATGAACAGCGGCCAGAGCAGAAACCAGCCCGTCGCCGCTGCGAGCCCAGCAACCGCAACGAGGGCGCAGACCGCGCATCGATGGGCAGCGGTCCCGCGCGGCAGCAGGCGTAATGCCGCAGCCGAACCCAGCGCATAGACCGTGACGAACGAACCCGTCGTCAGCATGACGAGCGGTTTTGCCCCCATGCCGGTCAGTGCGACCCCGATCATGGCCAGCGCCGCAAGCAGGGTGACCGCGGCCAGGCTGCGGCGCGGGACGTCACCGGCGACGCTGCCCTTCGCGAGCCACGCGGGCAGGGCGCCGTCGCGGCCAAGCGCTGCGCCGAGCTTGGCCGCACCGGCGAAGTAGGCGTTCATCGTGCCCAGTGTCAGCAGCAGCGCCGCGGCCGCTGCGATCACGCGGATTTTGCCGCCGAGGCCCAGCACGAGCAGCGCGGCGAGCGGCGCGTCGGAAGTCCCGGCCGCCGGCCCGAGCACGAGCACGCTGGCGCCGGCAACGGCCAGGTAGAGCACGCCGACCACGACCACGGCGATGCTCGACGCGAGCGGCAGATCGCGGGCCGGGTGCTTGAACTCGCCGGCCAGATGCGTGATCGCCTCCCAGCCGGCGAAGCTCCAGACGAGCAGCGCCGCGGCTGGCACGATGGCGAGCCAGCCGTGCGGGGCGAACGGTTGAAGATGGGAGAAGTCCGCGTGCGGCGCCGAGGTGCCGACGGCGGTCAGCAGCAGCGCGACGAGCAGCACCGACAGCACGACTTGCAGGCGGCCGGACACAGTAATGCCGAGCGCGTTGGCGCCGCCGACGACGGCAATGAGTGCCGCGCTCGTCATGAGGACCGTCTGCGTACCGCCGCCGATCGCTTGCGCCACATAGGCACCGGCGAAGAGGGAGGCCGCCGGCGCGCCGGCCGGCACAGCGAAATAGAAGCACCATCCGACGATGGCCGAGGCCCGCGCGCCGAACGCGTTACGGACATACGTTGCGACGCCGCCCGCATCGGGATAGCGGGCGCCAAGCGCGGCAAACGTGGCGGCAAGCGGTGCGGAGAGGATGACGAGGGCGAGCCAGGCGAGCAGAGAAGCGGGGCCGGCCACCTGCGCTGCGAGCGCAGGCAGCGCGATGACGCCGGTGCCCAGCACGGCGCCGACATAAAGCGCCGCTCCTTGAACGACGGTCAGTGTTCCCTGGTGTTGCCGAGTCGAGTCGGTCATATTGGTTATCTCGAGATCGATTATGTAGGTGTGCGTGACGTGTGCGGCGATGGTTCGCCATCTGTGCATCCCGATCAACGGGGCCGATCAGGTGTACGAAGGATCATCATCGTCGAAGCGGCGCCTATTGTGTCAGGCTTTGCGAAAACGCTTCGCCAGGTCGGCGATGGCTTCGTGGGACGTTGCGCACCGCGATTGCGGCAGCTTGCTGCGTCGCAACATCGCTCGGTCATGAAGGCGCTGCTTAATGGAAACCCCTAACGTGGGGCACCATCGCGCGAAAGCTTCGGGAAAGATCGCGTCTCCTAGAATCGCCCCATCGATTAAATGAACGGCGCTTCAAGCCGCTTATAAACCAGGAGACATCACGATGCACCCGACCCTGCGGAAGTTCCGATTCCTCGCGCTCGCCTCGGCGCTCTCGTTCGGTATGGCGGCCGCGCAGCCCGCCTCGGCAGCCGAAAAGATCACCATCATGGTCGGCGGCATTACGAAGCTCATTTATCTGCCTGCGAAGCTGACCGAACAGCTCGGCTACTTCAAGGACGAAGGGCTCGATGTGGAGCTGTTGTCGCAGCCGGCCGGCGTCGACGCCGAAAACGAACTGCTCGCCGGTGCGGTGCAGGCCGTCGTGGGTTTCTACGATCACACGATCGATCTGCAGACGAAGGGCAAGGAGGTCAAGGCGATCGTCGTCTTCGGTCAGGTACCGGGCGAAGTGGAGATGGTTTCCACGAAGGCGGCCGACACCCTCAAGTCGATGGCCGATGTGAAGGGCAAGACGCTCGGCGTGACGGGTCTCGGTTCGTCGACGAGCTTCCTCACGCAGTATCTGGCGCAGCAGCATGGTGTGCCCTCGACGCAATACACGATGCTGCCGGTGGGTGCCGACGCAAGCTTCATCGCCGCGATCAAGCAAAGCCGTATCGACGCGGGCATGACGACGGAGCCGACCGTCTCGGCGCTGTTGAAGTCGGGCGACGCGAAGGTGCTCGTCGACATGCGTTCGGTCGACGGCACGAAGGCGGCGCTCGGCGGCACGTATCCGGCATCGAGCCTGTACGTGCAGTCGGCATGGGCCGATGCGCACAAGGCGGAGGCCGCGAAGCTCGCTCACGCGTTCGTGCGCACGATGCAGTTCATCCATACGCACAGCGCCGACGAGATCGCCGCGAAGATGCCGGCCGATTATCAGAAGGACAAGGCGCTGTACGTGGGTGCACTGAAGGCTTCGCTGCCGATGTACACGGCCGACGGCAAGATGCCGGCCGATGGCCCCGACACCGTGCTGAAGGTGTTGTCCGCGTTCAACCCGTCGGTCAAGGGCAAGCATATCGACTTGTCGAAGACTTACACGAACGAGTTCGTCAGCGCAAAATAAAGCGGCGGATAGCTGCATAGCAAATACGCGCGAATGAAATGACAGGACGCGCGTTCGCATGGCCGGCGCTTTATCGGGCGCCGGCTTTCCATGAAGGACGTACCCGATGAACACACCCGTTTCCAAAGACACACCCGTCATCGAGTTCGACTCGGTGTCGTGCCGGTTCATTTCACCCGATGGCAAGGCCACGGTTGCGCTGCGCGATTTCAGCATGTCGGTCGCACGCGGCGAATTCATCGCAATCGTAGGCCCTACCGGCTGCGGCAAGTCGACGACGCTCAGCATGATCACGGGACTGCTCAAGCCGACGACGGGCTCGGTGCGCATCATGGGCGCCCCTGTCACGGGCATCGACCCGCGCATCGGCTTCGTGTTCCAGGCCGACGCGGTTTTCCCCTGGCGCTCGGTCATCGACAACGTTGCCGCGGGGCCGCTGTTCCGTGGCCGCTCGAAGGCTGCCGCCTACGAAGATGCGAAGGACTGGCTGCGCCGCGTGGGGCTCGAAAAGTTTGCCAACCACTACCCGCATCAGCTTTCGGGCGGGATGCGCAAACGCGTGGCGCTTGCTCAGACGTTCATCAACAAGCCCGAGATTCTGCTGATGGACGAGCCGTTCTCGGCCCTCGACATGCAGACGCGTACGCTCATGCAGGACGAACTGCTTCAGCTGTGGTCGGCCAACGCCGGCTCGGTCGTGTTCGTGACGCACGACCTTGAAGAGGCGATCGCGCTCGCCGACCGCGTGTTTGTGTTGACGGCACGGCCGGCTACACTCAAGAAGGTCTACACGATCGATTTGCCGCGCCCGCGCGTCACCTCGGAAATCCGCTACGAACCCCGCTTCATCGAGCTGTCGCGCGACATTTGGCACGACCTGCGCGAAGAAGTGCAGATTGCCTGACCTTATTCGGAATGACTGAGAAAGACTGAGATGGCTACCCTTGATCACGCCCAGCCGTTCGCCGACGCATCGCTCGCCGAAGTCGAACGCATTGCCCAGCGCCGTATGCGCCAGCGCCGCGCGCTTGTCATCGGCCTTCGTATCCTCGTCCTCGTCGTCGTGCTCGGCGGCTGGGAAATTTCGGGCCGCATGAAGTGGATCGACCCGTTCTTCTTTTCGATGCCGTCGCTGATCTTCGATCAGATCGTCGACTGGTTCGTGAACGGCACCTCGCAAGGACCGCTGCTCGTACAGGTCTGGGTGACGCTCGAAGAGACGATGCTCGGTTTCCTGATCGGTTCGGTCGCCGGTATCGTCTGCGGCGTCGTGCTCGGCCGCAACAAGCTGCTCTCCGACGTGTTCAGCCTGTATATCCAGATCGCGAACTCGATCCCGCGCGTCGTGCTCGGCTCCGTCTTCGTGATCGCGCTCGGCCTCGGCATGGCATCGAAAGTGGCGCTGGCCGTCGTGATGGTGTTCTTCGTGGTGTTCGGCAATGCGTTCCAGGGTGTGCGTGAAGCCGACCGGTATATGATCGCGAATGCACAGATCCTCGGCGCGTCGAAGCGCCAGTTGACCACGGCCGTCGTGATTCCGTCGGCACTGTCGTGGATTCTCGCGAGCTTGCACGTGAGCTTCGGTTTCGCGCTCGTCGGTGCCGTCGTCGGCGAGTTCCTCGGCTCCAAGCAAGGTATCGGGCTGTTGATTTCGACGGCGCAAGGCGCGTTCAACGCGAGCGGGGTGTTCGCCGCGATGATCGTCCTTGCGGTGGTCGCGCTGTCGACCGATTATCTGTTGACTGCACTGGAAAAGCGTTTGTTGAAATGGAGACCTGCCGCATTCTGATTGCGGGCTGTGTGGAGTTAGCTGCGCTGCGCGCAACCCTGGGCTCAGGTGCCCGCGGTTGCGCG
>CBJMQH010000292.1:0-7010 GCA_966431825.1 uncultured Trinickia sp. | reverse complement strand
TAGGAAACATCGTTGTGCGAAGGATCGGCCTACACGAACTGGCTGGAATCGGATTTCGGTCCTTGCTCGGCTCGCATTGGTCTGCCGACGTTCATGCAACCTGATGGCGCTTGGCCTCGTCGTGACGAGCGTGAAGTGGTGACGGACTTATCGCGGTCTATGGTCAGGGCGCACGAATCGGGGCAGGGATCGAGGCTGCTTGACAATGCGATTGTCGGTAGCATGTCCTCCGCTATCGAAGTAGCCCCGGTTTCTGCTCGAACGGTAGGGTTATCTCCTCGAGCAGCGTGACGGACTCCGGACTGCCGACCCATACAGCAAGCGCGGAGTAGTTGTCAGCGCGCTCGGCGATCTCGAAACGCTGCCGGGCTGCTTCCACGAGCAGCGTCACCCAATCGTCCACCGTATGCGCCATACGTAAGCAGTATCCGATGACCTCATCGGGCAGCGCTTGCCAGAAGCCATCGGTGCACAGCAGAAACGCATCGCCGTCGACGATCGGCATGGTACTGCTCACTTGCGGTCGCACTTCTCCCGACATGCCCAGCGCTTGCAGGAGCAGGCTCGGATTGACACCGTCGAACGGCAGCCCGGCGTCCGCCAGTTGCTGGACCAGACTATGGTCGCGTGTGCGCTCGATAAGCCTGCCGCGGTGAAAGCGGTAAAGGCGACTGTCGCCGACATGTGCCCATTTGGCCGTGCACGCGTCGCTGTCGATCAGCAACGCAACGATGGTGGCCGCCATTTCGCGCAGCAAAGGACCTCGCTGCTGTTCGGCCAGGATCGTGCGATTGGCCGCGGCGATGCATGTTTGCAGGAGGTCGTCCGACTCGGTTGCCGCATCGCTCGTTGCGAGCGCGGCCGATATGGCAAGTTGCGATGCGATTGCGCCGCCGGGGCGCCCGGCAATGCCGTCGCTGACGAGAAAGCATGTGCGTCCGCGCCGAGCACTGTGCCCCATTGCATCTTGATTGACTTGCCGGCCACCGGCGTGAGAGTACTGCGCGTGCGTTATTTTCATGCGCTCCAGCGTTCAGCCGGGCCGACGCTGGCCGCGGTAGCGCTCAATCTCCGAATCGTAGGCATCGAGAAACGATTTGCCGAAGACTGACGCGAAGTCATCTTCCACGGACAAGACGACGTCGCGATGTAACGCAACGTAGCGTTCCCACATGCGAGCCCGGTGCAACATCGGCCACTTTCGCTCGTACCAGCGGGGCTCGGCGTTGCGTGCGAGCAGCCGCTCGGGGGCGAACTTCGCGATCAGATCGGTCAGCGCAGCGCGCATGCCCGCGACCATCCCGATTTGATGCGCATGCAGATCCTGAAAGGCGTCGCTCACGGCACTTTGAGGCGACATGAAGCCGGGAAACGGCAGGCCGAACATTTGCCTCAGCGCGGAGCCGCCATCGGGCAGCAGCTTCAGCGGGTTGTTCTCGCGATCGAGCAGCATCGTCATGTCCGCTCTTACCTCGCGCTTCAAAATGCTGCGGGCGGATAGCAGCTCGACGGTGCCGTTCGCGAACAACGACAGCAATTGTCCGGCGACGAATAGTTGCTGCGCGGACCAGCGGCTCTCCATTGCAGTCGCATCGAGCCCCGCCCCCTCGAAAAACGCCCGCAGCAGCACTTCCGCCGTTACCGGCTCCGATTCGGAGAAGGAGGGTGCCGATGCCGCGGGCTTTGTCGCTGTGTCGCCGGGGTCCTCGACGGGCGTCCCATTGGGGCGTAGTTGCCCCGCGGGCGCTTCCGACGCCGGCTGCAAGCGGAAGGGGGAAGCCCACTCGCGCGCACGATCGGATGACGTGACCGGCGCGTTATCGGCACGGGGGCCAGGCTGCGGCGGGAGTGCGGGAGAAAGGCTCTCGGCGGATCGCGCACGGCCGTCGTTCCCGCCGAAGCCAATCAGCCCCTCGACTGCGAGTGCGTGCGGTGATGTAAATAGCTGCAGCGGATCAGTCGGCAGCGAGTGCAGATCGCTGACATCGGGCGGCACGGCCTGCGGTGCCGCGGGCGGCGTGCGATCGCGGTTGCTGATCGCACCGTCGGCGGTGGCACCCGCGTCGATCGCATGCGGTGCGGGCGGCAGCTGTGCGGCGGCAGGCTCGCCTTCGTCAGTTTCGGCTCGAAGCAGATAAGACCCGATGCGGATCGTGTCGCCGGCTCGCACGTGCTCTACCTGTGCATAGCCGATTCGCCTCTGATTGATTTCGATCGTTGATACGCTGCTCAGATTCTTCAGCGAGCATGAAGTCTCGCCGACTTGCAACAGCGCCTGCAAACGTGAAATGTGCCGCGTTTCGTCGCGCAGCACGAGATGATTGTCGACATCCCGCCCGATCGTGCCTCCGGGCGGGCGAAACACGACTGCGGTTCGACGGTCGACGTCAACTGGCTGGCCCGCGTGTTCGATAACGGTCAATTGCATGGCTGCTGCGGTGATTTCGTGAGGATGAGCCTGAGGACGACCGCGGCCGTCCATCACGACAAACCTTGTTTGCGACGCGCCGCCTCGAACGCCGGGCCCCAAATGGGATGCCCTCTCTCCGCCGGCGACAGCTCGAAGTGCCGATCGATCTCCAAGACCTTGGAGAACTCGTTGCGGCACTGGGTGATGCGATTGGTCACGCAGTAGCTGAACGCCATGAGCTTGTGCGCACTGACCTGTGTGTCGCGATCGGCATCACCGATTTCGCGCGATTGCTGAGAAAGCAACGAAATGGTGCGCTGATAGTCGCCTGCGTCGTAGGCCGCACGGGCACGATCCAACGTGGCCTGTGCCGCGCGCTGTTCGGGCGAGGCCGTGACGCAAGCCGCAAGCGACGCGATGCAAAGCGCCAGAGGGATTAGGGCACCAGGATTTCGCTTCATTCGATAATGCGTTTCGCATATAGGGCGAGAACGTGATCTCCGATTTATGAATGCGAAATTCTAGGCGAGGCGAATTGATGCCCGTCCATGTTGTTACCCTTTGTTTCAAATATCAAGGTGCTCGCATTTCGAATTTGAGTATTTGAGTGCTTAAACGAAAGGCCCGCTTGTGCGTCGATATTTTTTCTACTATAGTTCGCCGCACTTGATGTGGTGGATGTACTGAAATTCGTAGACTTCGATTTTCTTTCCCTGAAGGATAGGTATTGTGGGTAGCTGACGTCCAGACTTGTCCGTTTCGCATAAATTTACCGAAGATCGCCGCTAAACCGCGCCCTGCGGACGCGCGGATTTGATCGCCTGCAGCCGGCATGCGGCAAGCCATGGCCGAACCGCGAGCCATGGCCGGACGGGTGGGGCGAATTACCTGTCTAAGTCAGGAATTGCGATATCTATTTCAGATCTTTGCTCCCGCGTGGATTCGCGGTGGGTATGGCTTCGCTTTCGAGTTTTTGATATCGGAATGCCGTCCATTGCGGGCGATCGGGTTGGGATGAATTCGTTAACGCAATCGATTGATATTTCAATGCTATTGGCTTGTGCCGTAGGGGTCGCGTCACGATGAAAAGGGTCGTTTATTTTTCGGTAGTTTGCTTTCTATTCGTAAGCATATTTGCTGTCGGTGGGTGCGGCTCGGGGGAGCGCGCCGCGCCGGTGCCGTACGCCGTCACTTTTAACGTTGCGAAGGACGTCAATCCCGACCCGAAGGGGCGGCCATCACCCATCGTGCTGAAAATGTTCCTGCTGAAATCGGCCTCCGCATTCGGGGGCGCCGAATTTTTCAGTCTGCAAGATAAGCCGGACGCGCTGCTCGGCGCGCAGTTGCTCGACGTGGATCGTGTGATTCTGCGCCCCGGCGAAACCAGAACCGTTCGCTATCCCGGCAACGCAGACGCACGCGCGCTCGGCATCGTGGCCGAATACCGATCGGTGGAAACGAATCGCTGGAGACTTACCGTGGATCTGCCGCGAGGCGGCGCTTCCGGCTTGTGGCGGCTCTGGCCCGGATCGCCGCATGAAGAGACGGTAGCGATCGCCGTGCGAAACGGCGGGATCGAGCTCGGCTCCACGGTCGAGGGGCATCAATGAGCGATACGATGACGTCAACGGCGCCCGTTGCGGCGCTGCGCCAGCGCGTGGTCTGGTCCGAGGGCATGTTCTTGCGCCCGCAGCATTTTCAACAGCTCGAGCGGCACTTCGAGCGCTATGTGCAGGTGCGTTGTCAGCCGTTGCAGGGATCGTGCCGGGGCTTTGACGCACTGGATATCGATCGGGAAGCACTCGGCCAAGGGAAGGTAGCGCTCATTGGCGCGTCGGGGATTATGCCCGACGGCACGCCCTTTCACTTTTCCTATCCGCATGAACGACCGGAACCGCTCGACGTCGATGCGCAAACGAAGGACCAGCTGATCGTCCTCGCGTTGCCGCTGTGGCGTGCCGGCGCGCACGAGGTGTCGTTCGGCGGGGATGGCGATGCGCTCGCCCGCTATGTCGTGCAAGAAACGGAGGTAGCGGATGCGAACACCGTTGCGCTCGAGCCTGCGCTGCTGCAGATCGGCCGTTTGAACTTGCGGCTGATGCGGCAATCCGATCTGACGGGCGACTGGCAGGCACTTGGCGTCTTGCGCGTCGTCGAGCGTCGTGCCGGCGGGCAGTTGTCCGTCGAGGCCGACTACATACCGCCAAGACTTGTCGTTCAGCGCGATTCAGTCTTGAGCGCGTATGTGCGTGAGTTGCACGGGATGCTCGCGCAGCGCGGAGAAGCGCTTGCCCAACGGTTGTCGCAACCCGGTGCCGGTGGCGTTTCCGAGATCGCAGACTTTCTCCTGCTGCGGTTGATCAACCGATATCTGGGAATGACATGGCACGTCCAGCAGGACGTTGCCACGCACCCGGAGGTGCTGTTTCGCGATTGGCTCGCACTTGCTTGCGACTTGAGTACGTTCACCGCCGCGAACCATAGCCCTCAGGTGCTGCCTGTGTACGAGCAAGACGATCTTCGCTCGACGTTTGCCGCGCTCATGATCGAGCTTCGGCGCTCGTTGTCGACGATGCTAGAACAGAACGCCATCCGCATCGATTTGCGCGACACGGATGGCGGCGTGTGTGTCGCGACCGTACCGGATCCCGATTTGCGTCGACACGCGGGCTTCGTGTTGGCCGTACGGGCCGACATGCCTGCCGACGCGCTGCGGTCGCGCTTCCCGGCACAAGCGAAACTTGGCCCCGTCGAACGCATCCGGGACCTCGTCCATCTTCAATTGCCGGGCATCGGCATCAGGCTGCTGCCGGTTGCGCCACGACAAATCCCATACCACGCGGACCATGCGTACTTCGAATTGGAAAAGGGCAATGAGCTGTGGAAGCAGTTCGACCGCTCGGGCGTGCTTGCGCTGCATTGTGCCGGCGAGTTTCCTGGACTCTCGCTCGAACTGTGGGCTATTCGGGGCTAGAGAGAGGGGAGCGCAATGAACATTTCGGTCGATTCGTTCGAGGGCGGCCACGGCGGCTTCGTGCCGCCGAACCCCGGTGGCAAGCAGACATTCGAGCCCGCCGCGCCGGACCGTATGACAACGGGGCAGGTCAAGCCGACGGGCAGTAATCCGCTCGTCGCGGCGGCAAATCCATTGCTCAATCTGGTTCCGCAGATTCGTTCCACCGTGCATCATGCGAATCCGGCATGGCTGCGCGAGCATCTCGTCGTCGAGATTCGCACGTTCGAAAGGCTGGCCCAGCAGGCGGGCGTACTGCCCGAGGCCATCATCGGAGCCCGGTACTGTCTGTGCACCGCGCTCGACGAGGCGGCTGCGCTGACCCCGTGGGGCAGCGGCGTATGGTCTTCGCACAGCCTGCTCGTTTCGTTTCACAACGAGACATGGGGCGGCGAGAAGTTCTTTGCCGTCCTCACGCGGCTCATGCAGGAGCCGCGTCAGCACATCGATCTGCTCGAACTGCTGCAATTTTGTCTCGCGCTTGGATTTGAAGGGCGCTATCGCGTCATCGACGGCGGCAAATCGCAGCTCGATGCGCTCAAGCGCGAGCTGGCCCGAACGATTCGCTCGGTGCGGGGCGAATATGATCCCGCGCTCTCGCCGCACTGGCGGGATGTCGTGGCGAACGACGAGACGCGGCGCTTCACGGTGCCGGTATGGGTCTGCGCGGCGTTGGCCGTGTTGCTCGCGCTCGGCGTTTTCGAAGGGCTGCGTCTTGCGCTGGCCATGCGAGCCGATCAGCTGTTCGCGTCGATCGATCAATTGCATCTGCCTCGGTTGCAGCCGTCTTTGCCGGTGCAGCAGCCGGCGCCGGTGCCGCGTCTTGCGCATTTCCTCCAACCGGAGATCGACGAAGGTCTCGTTTCGGTGCAGGACCAGGCCGACCGCAGCATCGTCGTCCTGCGTGGCGATGGGCTGTTCGGATCCGGCTCGTCGACCGTCATCGATCGCTACCTGCCAGTCCTGACGCGGATCGCAGATGCGCTCAACAGTACGGTCGGTGCCGTGCGAGTCGTGGGTTATACCGATAACGTGCCGGTTCACACGCTGCGCTTCGCATCCAATTGGGACCTGTCGCAAGAGCGGGCGGAAGCGGTCAGACGCCTGCTCGCGACGCGGCTTGCCGATCCCGCACGGTTGAGCGCGCAGGGGCGTGGGCAGATGGATCCCGTCGTGCCGAACGATACCGCGGCCGGCCGTGCCAGGAACCGGCGCGTCGAAATCACGCTGATGCTCGCGCCGGCGAGCGGGGCGGCACTGCCGGCGACGGGGGCACGATGAAAATGCATCAATCGCTCGGCAAGGCCGGTCAGATGCTGCGCAGGCGCGAGCTTTGGACGTTCGTGGGCCTCGCCGCATCGGCTGTGCTGATATGGCTGGCTGGGCCGCTCATTGCATTCGGCACGAGTCGGCCACTTGAAACGGTTGGGGCGCGCGTGGCGATCATTGTCGTCCTCTTCCTGTTTTGGGGCGCTGCGGTTGCATGGCGAAACTGGCGCGCGGCGCGGCTCAATGCGCGGCTTCTGGCGCAACTGCGGGGCGAAGCCGCGAGCTCGCCGGTAGCCGGTGAACCGGTTCAGCCGGATC
>CBJMQH010000291.1:0-7034 GCA_966431825.1 uncultured Trinickia sp. | reverse complement strand
ACTGAAAGGAATGCGCACGGAGATTGCTGCGTCGTTCGGGACTCAAAATGCATGGCCCGAGCAAGGCCTTTCAGACCGGATGACCCAAGACAGGCAAGAATCGAAAAAAGTTTTTCAAGCGCGGCCGAACGGGCCGATCACACAACCAGTTCGCTCAATGCAGGGCCGGCGCTGCCGATCCCTCGTCTGCAGCGTGCTCACGCTGGCAATGCTCTGCACAGCGGTGCCCGGCTGGCCGGCTCAGGTCCAGGCGTCGGGCGCGTCGAGTACAGCAGTCGGGGGCGCGACGGGGACATCGCACCCGTCAAGCGCGTCCAACGCTTCAGCGGCTTCTTCCGCTTCGGCGGCCTCAGCGGCCTCCGCAGCCTCAGCAGCCTCAGCAGCTGAAGCCGCGTCTGCAGCCTCCGCAGCGACGGCTGCCGCCGCGCGTAGAAGGGAAGAGGCGGCGGCGCGACTGGACCCGAGCGACGCACTGCGTCTTGCGCAAACCTATGAGGCGGAAGTGACGATGCGTCTGTCGGTGCCGCCTGATGCTCAGGCCTACTATGCAAAGCGGCTTCAGACCGTCCTGACAGCCTTCCGACAAGGCACGCTGGCCCGCCAGTACGTCGTGCTGGTGGATCGAAGCCCGAACGTGCAAGCGCTCTTTCTCTATTTCCGCGCTTCGCCCACCACGCCCTGGCGTCTCATCGGTGCATCGCCGGTCGCGACGGGGTGGCCCGGACAGTACGACCATTTCGTTACTCCGCTCGGCGTGTTCGAACATACGCCGCAGAACATGGACTTCCGGGCAGAAGGCACGAAGAACGAAAATGGGATTCGTGGCTACGGTGCGCGCGATATGCGGGTTTTCGATTTCGGCTGGACGCAGGGGGAACGGGGCTGGGGCAAGGGCGGCATGTCGCAGATGCGGTTTCAGATGCACGCGACGGATCCGGAGAAACTCGAGCCGCTGCTCGGGATTCGCCATTCCAAAGGCTGTGTTCGAATTCCCGGGTCGCTTGACCGCTTTCTCGACCATCACGGCATCCTGGATGCCGATTACGAAGCTTATGCGGAGGCGGGCAACCCGGTGCGCGTGCTCGAGTCGGACCGCGCGGTAACGCCGTGGGCCGGGCGCTACGTCGTCGTGATCGATTCGGGCACCCAATCGCGCCCGGCTTGGTCGCCCCTGCCTCGGCCGGAGGTGCGTGCGCGCATGCCGGAAGGCGCCGATACCGCAGACTGAAGCGCCACGGTTCGAACGCAGGGCATACCCGTTGCCGGGGCCATGGCGGACGTAGCGTCAACGCGCTGCAAGGCGCCGTCGCAAGCACGCGCAGTCGCGCAACACCGGCCGTCAACGCATGAAGAACACGAAAGCCGCGCCGATGACGAGCCCGCTCGCTGCACAGGCCCAGAGCAGTCTGCGTGTGCGCACCGCTTCGTGCCGTAGCTCGGCGAGCACCTGCGAGGTTGCGGCCGCATCGCGTCGCGCGTGCTCCGCTTGCAGACGGCGCACGAACAGCCCGGGCAGCCGCGGCACGATCGGCGCGAGGTGCGGCAGTTCGCGCGCGATGCGCTTAATCCATCCGCGGTGGTCGACATCCTTGCGCGCCAGTTCGCCGAGCGCGCCTTTGACGATGGTCCACGTGTCGAGCTCGGGCGCAATCGCGCGGGCGAGCGTTTCGGCCCGCGCCAGTGCGTCGTGTGCGAGCGTCAGGGCGCCCGGCACCGAACCGCCGAGCGCATGCGCGCCTTCGAAGAGCGGCGCGATAGCCGCACCCGCTCGCCGTGCCGCGGACGGCATCGCAAAATGGATCTCGCTGCGTGTGCGCAGCTCGGCGGCGAGCACTTCCGGGCGCGTCGCCGCGTGGACATGCGCACTGTCGCGATGCATATCCGCAAGCTTGTCGTAATCCTGTTCGAAGAGCGCGCTTGCCCCATGTACGAAAAATTCCCGCTCGGGCTCGGTCAGGCTCGTCATCAGCGCGCCGTCGGCAAACACGATGGCCCCAAGCGTAGCCGGCTCGATGCTCACCCGTACCCGCGTCGCGTCGAGTGCCGCGTGAAAGAAGCCGTGCTCGAACGCCTGCTCAACGACGACTTCCACCAGCCGCGTCGCCAACTGGCCCGGATGAATCCCGTGACCGCGCAAGGCGTCGAGGTCCGTAAGTGCACACGTGTCGATCCGTTGGAGTGTGAGCGCAGCGTCGGTACTGCCTTCCCAGATCACGTTCGGCACCGCCACACGCGAGTCGTCGGCGAAGTGCCGGGCCGTTTGCGAAAGGTTGGCCGCCTCCGCGCGCAGGTCGAAGCGCCTCAGGATTTCGCCCGCCAGCGTTTGAACGTGACCGTGCACGTGCAGCGCACGTGCGGCCGGGACGACTCTTTCGAGCAGCCGTGCGAGCCAATCGAGCACGGCCAGATCATCGGTGATCCGCCGGATTTGCCGGGGCCGGACGAACTTCACGACGACATGCGGACTCGGCGCTGCGGCAGCGGCATTCAGTGTGTCGTCGGCGTTTGCATCGGCTACATGGCGCAACCGCGCCGCATGGACTTGCTCGGCAATGCCGTTTTGGCACGGTACAAGTACAACCGACTCGAAGAGGGCGTCGACGGGTTGACCCAATGCATTCCGCAGTGCAGGTAGCACGGCATCGGGCGCGAGCGGCATGACTAGCGCGCCTTGCACAGCGGCGTAGCGGTCGAGGACGTCATGCAACGTGCTCGACACGGCGCAGGGCTCTGCGACCAGCGTTTGCGCAAACAGGCTCGCGACGGGCCCGAGTTCGGGCAGGGCGCGATGCAAGTTCGCACGGGCGCCTGGCGACGCGTGCAGACGGCCAAGCAACTGAACGAACCAGTGGAGCTTGTGGCCGCTGGGCGCAACGCGCCACAGCTCGCGTAAGCCGAAGCGTACGACACATAGAAGTAACAGCAGCCGGCGAAGCGTCGTATGCATAGACTGACCATAGGCGTTTCTCGCAGGGCCACAAGCATGCCACGGGCCGCAACAGGATGTCGTCAGCCCGAGCGCCGCCCGCTTACCGCGACGCACAAGCGAAATGCGTAATCGACCCTAAAGAACGCCCGTCACCTTGTCGTTAACGTGTCATCGGAGGAACCACGCCGAGCGCGGCGAGCGGGGCCCCGGCAACGATCCCCGCTACAGACCGCACCGTTGTTGCCATCCACGAGAGAGTCGACGATGCCGAATCATGCCTTTTTCAACAAGTTGTTCGCCCAGAGTGTCGCGGTAGACCTCGGTACGGCCAACACGTTGATCTATATGCACGGCAAGGGCATCGTGCTCGACCAGCCGTCCGTTGTCTGCTTCCAAAAAACGGCCAGCGCCGATCCAGGCCCGATTGCGGCGATCGGCGTCCAAGCCAAGCAGCTGCTGGGGCGCTCTCCGTCCAATCTCGAAGCCGTGCGTCCGCTTCAGCACGGCGTGATCGCCAATTTCTCAGCCGCCCAACGCATGTTTCGCGGTTTCGTCGAAATGGCGCAGCTGCGTTCGATCTTCGGCAGGCGCGCCGAATTCACGATTTGCGTTCCCGGCAATGCGACCGAAGTGGAGCGCCGCGCTATTCGCGAGGCGGCGCTGTCGGCGGGCGCCTGGCGTGTCAATCTGATCGATGAAGCGCTGGCCGCCGCCGTCGGGGCTGGGCTGCCTGTGGCCGAGCCGCGCGGCTCCATGGTGGTTGCCATCGGCGGCGGCACGACCGAAGTCGGCGTCGTGACCCTCGGCGGCGTCGCGCACCGGAACTCGGTTCGCGTCGGCGGCGACCAGTTCGACGCCGCAATCACGAGCCATATTCGTACGATGTACGGCGTCGTCGTCGGCGAGCAAACGGCCGAACACATCAAGAAGACGATCGGCACGGCGATTTCCAACGTGCCCCAAACGCGTATGACGGCGGTCGGACGCAGCCTCGCCGATGGCCTGCCGCGCACGATCGAACTGACGAATCACGACGTCGCCGATGCGCTTGCCGTGCCGCTGAAAGCGGTGATCGGTGCAGTGAAGGGCGTGCTCGAAAGCGCGCCGCCCGAACTCGTTACCGATATTGCCGATGCCGGCATTGTCCTGACGGGCGGCGGTGCGTTGCTCGCCAACCTCGACCGGCGGCTCATGGAGGAAACGGGACTCGACGTGCGTGTAGCGGACGAACCGTTGACCTGTGCGGTGCGCGGCGCGGGCGCCGCGGCGGGCTGCGTCGACGCGGCGGCCTTCCAATAGCGCGCCTTCCAGCGTGTGCCCTGCCGCGCGAGACGGCGCGGTTCCCAAGCAGCGCGTCGTGCCGGCGTCGCCGCAGCGCGATTGACGCCCGCGCGGGCGGGATCGGCGTGAGCGGTGTACCATCGCCGATTCCCGACCGGTCTGTAGCTGCCATGCCTACTCTCAGCGAACTTTTCGTTTATCCGATCAAGTCGTGCGCCGGCATCGCGCTCGACGTCGCCCGTCTGGAACCGTACGGGTTGGCGTACGACCGGAACTGGATGATCGTGGATCCCTCGGGGCGCTTCGTGACGCAGCGCGAATTTCCGCGGCTTGCTCTCGTGCGTACGGCGTTGAGCGCCGACACGCTCGTTGTGGAAGCGGCTGGAATGGCGCCGCTCGCGTTGCCGATCGACCCGAACGCTTATGCCGATGCGCCGCGCGTTGCCTCAACGGTCTGGCGCGACACCGTCTCGGCCATCGATACAGGCGACGATGCAGCACGCTGGCTTTCCGAGTTTCTGGATGTTCCGTTGCGGCTTGTGCGTTTCGATCCGGCGGCCGAGCGGATTGCAAGCCGCAATTGGACCGGTGACACCACGGTGCCGGTGCGCTTTGCCGACGGATTTCCGCTGCTCGTCATTGGTCGTGCTTCGCTCGACGACCTGAATGGCCGGCTCGCGCGAAAGGGCGTCGACGCGCTCCCGATGAACCGCTTTCGTCCGAACCTCGTCATCGATGGCCTCGATGCCTACGAGGAGGACTTCCTTGAAACGCTGCAGATCGAAACCGCCGGCGCGCGCGTTCAATTGCGGATCGTGAAGCCTTGTGCGCGCTGTCCGATTCCGACGATCGACCAGGCTCGCGGTGCTCCCGACCCTCGTTGGCCGCACGAGCCGACAGACACGATGAGCACTTACCGCGCGAACGACCGGCTGGACGGTGCACTGACGTTCGGCCAGAACGCGATTCCGATCGATGGTTCGGGCGCCCTGCTCGCGCCGGGGCAGTCCGTCGATGTCGAGCTGCGCTTCGCTGACTGATCTTCCGGCTCGCCTCCTGCAATGACTGTCCGTCCTTCTTCTTTTAGTGCCGAAGCCGTGCCGTTCGAGACGATCGAGCTCTCGAACGGGCTCCTTATGCCTTACGTATCGCGCGGCTCGGGCCCACTCGTCGTGTTTGTGCACGGCTCTCTCTGCGATTTCCGGTACTGGCAGCCGCAGGTCGACGCGCTCTCATCGCGCTACCGTTGCGTGGCAGTGAGCCTTACGCACTATTGGCCGCTCGCCGGCCTGCCCGCTGATAGACCGTTCAGCTGGAGTCGGCATGCGGACGAACTGGCCGAATTCATCGCGCGGCTGGACACCGGTCCCGCCCATGTCGTTGCGCATTCGCGAGGCGGCAGCGTGGCGTTCCAATTCGCATTGCGCCATGCCGAGCATGTGGCCACGCTGACGCTTGCCGATCCGGGTGGACCGCTGCACACGCCCGGTCAGCCGCTCGTCGTGTTGCCCGATACGGCGAACGTACTGCGTGCGCGCGCCGCACAGTTGATCGAAAGCGGGGAGGCCGAGGCCGGCGTGCAACTGTTCGTCGACTCGGTGAGCCGCGTTGGTTCGTGGGCGAAGAGTACGCTGGGGTTTCGCCGTATGGCGCTCGAAAACGCGGCCACGCTGCCGCGACAGTTCCAGGACCCGCTGCCTGCTTACGTGCGCGAAGCGGCATGGACGCTGCGTACCCCGGTGCTGCTCATCGACGGCGAGAAGAGCCCCGATTTGTTTCGGCGCAACGTCGCTGCGCTGGAAGCATGGTTGCCCGATGTCCGCCGCGAAACGATCCGGGGCGCCTCGCACGGGATGAACCTCGCGCATCCTGCAGCGTTCAATCGCCATCTTGAGGCGTTTATCGAAGCCGCCAGTTGACTCGTCGACAGCGCGGGAGCAGGCACTGCTTTTGCGCGGCTCCCGAGCCAGTCCGCGAGTCTGAAACAAGGGTTGCCTCTGCGGCATGGGTCTTTACAATCGAGTACAGCGTACAAGCCACGGCAGGAGTGCTTCCGATGCTCGACACTGACACCCTCGAGAAGATGACCGAAACCGGCGCGCCGCTCGTTCGCGAGCCGGACGGCGCGTTCATCGCGCCCGAACATCCCTATATCGCCCGGACGAGCCAATACGTCCTCAAGTCGGGCGACGCGTTTGTCGTCAACGATCCGCTCGGCGACATCAACGGTGCCGACGATGGACTCTTCGTCAACGACACACGTGTGCTGTCACTGCTGCGCCTGACTTTCGGTGGACGTGCGCCGTCGCTGCTGTCGGGCAACGCGAGCAGCGACAACACGTCGTTCACCGCGCACCTGACGAACCGGCCGCTGCCACCCGTTGGGGGAGAGGGAACGCCCGAGGGGGTGATTCACGTCGAGCGCTTGCGCGTGCTGTGCGGAACGACGCTGTACGAGGCGATCACGCTCACGAACTACGGATCGAACGAGGCAATCGTGCCGCTGTCGATTTCGTTTGGCGCCGACTTCAAGGACATGTTCGAAGTCCGCGGCTTGAAGCGCACCCAGCATGGCACGACGGACGCGCCACGCGTGACCGACAGCGATGTCCATCTGCATTACACGGGGCTCGACGAGGTCGAACGGGACGTGAGCATCGCATTCTCGCCCGAGCCCGATCAGTTGATTGCCGATCGGGCCGACTACTCGTTGCGGCTCTCGGCGCAGACGTGTCTTTCGGTCTACTTGTCGGTGGCCGTACGCGCGCGGCCTTTAGCAGCGCTACAAGGGGCTGCGCCGGCAAGCGCCCTGGTGGCGCAGCCG
>CBJMQH010000290.1:0-7065 GCA_966431825.1 uncultured Trinickia sp. | reverse complement strand
AGCAGCTGCCGCTCCTGTGCCTCGATCTGCTGCCGTTTTGCCGGGTCATCCTGATACAGCGCCCGCTCCTGCTGCAGCGCTTCCACAGCCGCGGTCACTTGATCGACCTTCGTCCCGCACGCGTACGGATCGGTACACGGCTTCTGCGAAGCCCCAAGCGTGTCTCCATACAGCTTCTGCGCTACTCCCGTCGGATTCTTCGTGCCCGTACGCGCTTGTTGCTCCGGCGTCGGTGATCCGTCGGGATTCCCACCCAACAGCGGCTGCGATCGCTCATAGGGCGTTGCATCAAAGAGCCCTGCCGTCTTGTTTTCTCCAATGAACTGCTTGGCCTTCTCGTCGCTGCCGCCAGTCCGACTCGCTGTGTCGTCAACCATCGCATACCCGGCCGACAGCAGCTTCTGATACGCCTCCTCGTCACTGATCGTCTTGCCAGTCTCCTTTGCGTAGTAATCAGCGAACTTGTGCGCATTCTTCTTCGCCCAATCCCGCTCGCTCTGGTGCAACTGCCGATTGTAAAGATCCGCCCCCAGCGCCCCGTTTGCACCACTCAATGCCCCACCCGCGCCTCCTACAGCTCCCCCAACCACCGCCCCAGCCAACCCGGACGCGATATTCGAAAGCAGCTTTCCGCCGACCGAATCATCGCCCAGCGCGTGACCAGCGAGATTCCCTGCCACGTCCCCCGCCACGGTGCCCGCCACCGCGCCGGCCACACTCCCACCGCCCAGCGCCGCGCCTACACCCGACACGATCGCATGCGCGCCCATGCGCAGAGCGCCATCGTCACTCCATAATGCCGCCTGCTGCTTCGCAGACGAAAGGTCCGCTTGGGCTCGCGCCATCCCGTCCTGATCGTGAGCCGCCGCCGCGTCATCATAGGCCTTCTGCGCAGCCTTCTCCTTCGCAACAGCACTGTCCTCCAACGCCTTCCCGATATCCCCCACCACCTGCATCCCGACCTGCACGACGCCCTGCTGAATCGCCATGTCGTTCTGCACCTTCTGCGCGTCGAAGCTGTTCTGCACGGCGCCATTCGCGCTCGCCGTATCGCGGCTCAACCCCGCCGTGCTGTCGTGCCCACTTCCCGCATCGCCCCGCACCGTAATCGAGCCCGCGCTCACCGCCGAGTATGTCGTACCCGTCACTTCGCTACTCGTGCCCGCCGCGGAAAACCCGCTAGGCCCAAGACCTTGCGAGTTCTGCGGCCCAGGCAGCTTGTTCGAGATCTGACTTATAGGCGTACTCATGGTCGCGCCGTCCTTCGCGCTCCACCCATAGCCACCGCTCGCGCTGAACCCGATCGTGTCCCCCGAATAGCTCGCGTGGTTCTCCAGGTTCGTATAGCCGAGCGTCTGCGTCGACAGGCTGTTCTTGTCCGCACTGGCCGTGCTCGCAATGACACCCCCATCGAGCTGCGTATGGCTCCCGACATTCACGTCGAAGCCACCCGCCCCCGCATAAATCCCACTCTGCTGGTTCACCGACTGGAAGCTGGACTTGATGTTCTGCTCGCTCACGCTACCGCTCGCGCTAACCGTCTGCCCCCAACAGATCGGTGGAACGCAAATGCTCGCCTGAAAGCCGCCGCTCGACTGCTTGCTGTCGTAAGTGCTCGTGTCCTGCTGGCTCTGAATATTCAGATCCCGGCCCACATTCGCGTCAACCGTATTACCGGCCACCTCGGCACCACGCAGGTTCGTGTCGCGTCCGCTCGTGATCGAGAGCGTGTTGCTCGCGCTAACCTGCGTGTCCCGGTTCGTCACGCTCTGCCCATTCGCATTCCCATGCGCAGTGCTAGCGGCCAGCTCGATCGTAAAGCCGTTCTGCTGCCCGCCCAGCCCCAAGCCCACGCCGATACTGCCGCTACTACTGCTGTTATGGCTCGCCAGCTGACTCGTGTCCTGAGCACTAAGCAGATTGATGTCCCGCGCCGCGTTCAGCGTCACGTTCTGCCCGGAAATCTGCGTCCCGCGCGCGTTGATGTCGCCATCGGTCGCAAAGCCGCTCGCATCCTTGGCACCGCTACCGGTCGCAACAAGTTTGACGTCACCACCCGCATGCAGCGTACTGCCGTCGTTCGCCAGCGAACTGCTCTGCGCATCGCTATGGCTCGAACCGCCGCCAATGCTCACCGTCGCTTTGATGAGCGGCTGCCCCGACGGGCTGCCCGAACTCATCGAACTCGCAACCTGATACGCGTTATAAACCGCCAACCCCGCTTGCGCCTTGTCGAGCGCACCAAGACGCGCATCGCCCCCACGCGAGCCATGCGCAAAGCTTTGATTGACCGCCGCCACCGCGTTACCAATAGCGCCACCTAACGCCAACGACACCCCGTACTGGCTCGAATCCTGCCGCATGCTGCTTTGCGTCGCGTCGGTACCCGGATCGAGATTCAAGTTTTTCCCGATCAAAGTCAGATCCTTACCGGCCCCAAGATCCGAACCCGCGACCGTGATGTCCTGCTTCGCATCGAGCGTTACATTGCCGCTACCGCTCACGATCTGACTGCGCATCTTGCTCTGCGTCTGCGCCGCCGTGTCTTCCACGCTGTGCGTGCTCGCCACGCCGACGCTGAAACCCGTAGCCGTCCCATTGCTGCCCAGACTACCGATCTGCTTGCCGCTCGACTCCTGGTGATTCGTACTCGTTTCAAGCCCGGCCAACACATTGATCGCGCCCTGGCTCGCCACCAGATCGACGCCCTGCGTGCCCGTGATCCCCGAACCCACGACATTGATGTCGCCAGTCACACTCTTCACCAGCACGCTGTTGCCCGACACGACCGTCGCAGTCTGCGTACTCGCCGTCTGCAAACCGTTCGAGTTGCTGCGGCTCGCGTTGTACGGCGACGAGCTCGTCCCGCCCGTATTGGCAGTGCCCCCAACCCAACGTCCAAGGTCACCCAGACTCGCCGCAGCCAGCTGAAAGCCCGTGCTCGAACTGCTCGACTGCATGCTTTGCAAAAGCTGATCGGTCGATGCCTGCAACGTAACGTTGCGATTCGCTGCAAGCGTCGTCGTCCCCCCCGCGCTGATCGTCGAGCCGATCACCGACAAGTCGCCGTCGATCGCATTGCCCTTCGCGTCCCTCACGGCGCCGCCCGTAGCGATCACGGACACGTTCCCGCCGCCACGGATCGTGCTGCCCGAATACGTCATGCTCGCCGAGTCGCTCGTACTCGAACTCTTGCTACTGCCATACGAAAGCGAAACGGTTGGTGCCGAAAGCGCACCGGCGCCCAGTTCGTTCCCCACAGCCTGAGCACGCTGAAAGCCGTTACCCGAAGACGCATTCGCACGCATGTTGCGCACGGTATCGAGCGGCGTACCCGTCAACGCCATCGTGAACGCGCTGGAACGCGACTCCTGCTGTTCGTGCGACTTTTCGTTGTCGAGCCCCGGATCGATCGTCACGTTCTGACCAGCGATGTTGATGTTGCCGGTCGCCCCCGTCACATCGCCCGCCGCCTTGCCGGCAACCACGTCGCTGCCGCCGATATGAACGTCCTGGCCCGCCGAAATCGTCAAGTTCCCCTGAACACTGCCAACGGTACTGCGCGACTGGCTCTGCGTCACCGCACTACCGTCGTACCGGTCGCTTCGCTCGCTCGACCCGAAACTGACGCCAATCCCACCCGAGCCCGAAAGCCCGGAGTGCTTCTCCTGGTGATACTCGCTGTCCTGCCATGTGTCCGTGGCAGCCAGAATGTTGACGTTGCCCTTCGCAGCGAGCCCGACATCGTTCGTGCCGACAATGCTGCTGCCCGTCACATTGATGTCCTTTCCGCTGATGACGGAAACGCTGTCCGCGGAGATCGTGCTGCCGTCGGCCGTCGTCGTGGTCTGGTCGATCCGATTTGTCCCGCTCGCATGACTCGCGAAACCACCGTGGCTATGCGTCTCCCACGTGTTCGACGTGTGCGTTTCATCCACCGCGCCAACGTTCACGCTGCCCGTTGCCATCAACACGGCACTGCCCTTGTCGAGCGTCACCGTGCTGCCCAACAGGTTCAGGTCCTTGCCCGACACGATCGCCACACTATCGCCGCTCTTGAGCGTGGTGCCCGTTATTTTGTCGTCCGAAGTGTGCAGCGTTTCCGCATAGCTGCCGTGATGGTCGCTGCCGGAACTGTTGCTGTCGACCGTCGACGTCGCCACAGCCGCCTGCAGCGTCACATTGCCCGCGGCCGCAATCGTCCCGCCGCCGCCCAGGTTGATGTTGGCGCCCGTTGCCGTCAGATCGCCACCGACCGCAATCGAAGACACGCCGCCCACCTTCACACTGCTGCCCGTGTCGCTGACCAGATGCGTATCCGACACGCCATTCGCGCGCGCAACGATCTTCGTCTCGCCGGTTTCCTGTACGCCGAGCGTCCAGTTGCCGCCGATGCTCATGCCAAGCGCGCCCCCCACGTTCAGCGCGCTGGCGTTCTGCTCGAAGTTGCCACCGGTTACGATCGCGGCGTTACCCGTCACGTTGATACTGGCCATCGGCCCGAGCGTCGTGGTAACGCGCGTAGCACCCGTATCGCTGACCTGATTGAGCGTCTTGGCCGCCGTATCGAGAATCAGGTTCCCGCCGGCTTGAAGCGCGAGACTCCCGGCATTGACCGTTGCCGATGTCAAGTTGACGTCGCCCGCCGTCACGAGCGACATCTGTCCACCGGCCTGCAACGTGCCGAAGCTGCTGTCGATGCTCTGCCCACTGATCGAGAAATTGTTGGCCGCCGCAATCGTGCCGCTGTTCGTCACCGTCTTCGCATTCTGCAAATCGATGTTCGTCGCGGCGATCACGGGTCCGTTGCCCATGTTCTCCTGGCTGGCCTTCGCCAGATAGACCACGGGCACGAGCACGGTCTGCCCGCCGACGACCTCGCTCTGCATGATGACGACGTTGCTCGTCAGTTGCGACACCTGCTCCGGCGACAGCCCGGTACCCGGCGCAAGATTGAGCGACTTCGCAAGCTGGGCACCCGACGTCATCAGCGACTGGAACTCGTCCTGCGTGCTGGCGTAATTCGTGAGCACCGACCTGCCGGTCATCGACATGATCTGGTCCTGCACGAGCTTCTGCTCGTAGAACCCGTCGCCGAGCCGGCGTTGCAGTTGACCCGGGTTCATGCCCATCTGCTGGAAGTAGTAATCGCTCGACAACCACTGCTGCTGATTCGTGAACGCCGGATTCGTCTCGATCAGGTACGGCGCGTTAGGCGCCGTGTCGACGCTGAACAAACCGCCTTTGGGCAGCGTCAGGTTGTTCAGCACCGTTACGGCCACAGCACCGGCGATGACCGGATTGTTCGAGTTCGGCAGCCCACCGCTGCGCATCGCGCCGCCATGGATCGCCAACGGCACAGCCTGCACGGCGCCGCCCGCAGCGATCGTACCGGTCACCGAGCCCGCGCCCGTTCCCGAAACGCTCTGCCCGGGCAACAGCCCAAGCGGCGTCACACCGGCGTTGCCTGCCGTGTTGTTGATCGTCACGCCCGTGCCGCTGATCGTGCCGCCTGCGGTGAACGTCGATTCGTAGCTCGGCAATGCGTAGGTCCGAACGTCGGCCGGCGCCGCCTGCGTGTAGCCACCGGGACGCCCGGTCACAAAGCCGGCGTTGCCGAACGGCAATTGCCAGTTGTACTCACTATTGTCGTAGTTGTTGTAGTGATATTCGCCCGAGTACGTGACCTGAACTTGCGGCGCGTTTTGCCCCTGCCAGCTGTTCTGATCGAGGTTCGCAGGAGACGCGATGTTGCCCGCCGCCGTCACTTGGCTCCAGTGGTTCTGGAATGTGCCGACCGAGGATGCGTTCAGGTTGCCACCGGCGATGATTTGCGCTTCCGGGCTGATCGACGTAACAGTGCTTGCAATTGCAGTACCCGTATACGTCGTGTACTCGTACGTACTGTTCCATTGCCCCCCGTGTGGAGGATCTGTGTAGACCCCACCGATGCTATTGGGGTCCTTCACCCCGACCTGTCCCGTCCGTCCTGACAAGCTGATCCCGAGGCTTGCAAGCAGATTCGGATCCACAGAAGAAGTGAAACCCGACGTGCTGACCGAGCGACGCGTATTGATCACCTGATTCGCGGCAAGCGTCATGTCGCCGCCCGACTGAATCAGCGCCGACTGGTTACGTACGAGGTTGGCGTTCGTGTAATTCCCATTCGCGTCCTTCCCGCCCGCGAGAATCACGCGCCCAAGGCCGTAAATCGCCGTCATGGCCTGCGTATCGGACGCCGTGGAATCGTCGCGGTTTTCGATATCGGCCGACAGCAGTTCAAGCTTGCCCGTGCTGTCCGTCGCACCGATCAGCGCGCTCGTGCCGAGGTTCTGAATGATCTGCGTGGCATTCAACGAAACACTGCCGCCTACGATCGACCCAACGTTGGTCAACGTATTGGAATGGGTGGTCAGCAAGCCGCCCGCCACGAGCGTGCCGGCGTTGCCGATATCGCCTGCGTTGATCGTCAGCCCGTTCACGGCCATCAACGTGCCGCCATTGCTGAACGTCCCCGGCAACGTGAATGTCAGGTTGCCGCCGGCCTTGAACGTATAGGCCGAAGAAGTCGTGAAACTACCCTGCAGGTTCAGCGTGAGATCGTTGACGGCACTATACGCACCGCCGCCGGCCAATGTATTGGTCGTCACGGACAGGTTGCGCGAGGCATTGACCACGCCGAGCGCATTCGTCAGCGTGCTTGCCGTGATCCCGACGTTACCCGTCGCATTCGCAACATTGCCAATCGCGCCGCCGCTGTTATCCAGCGTACTCGCGTTGATCTGAAGGTTCGCACCGCTAAGCTGTCCGCCCTGCGTATTGGAAACGGTGGTCGCGCTGACCGTCACATCCCCGTTGCCGCTGATCGATCCCATACCGGACACGCCGCCGGCATTGCTGTTGGCGATGCTGCTCCCGCCATTGATCGCGGTCGCACCGGTCCCGCCGTTGGTGATTGCGCCGTTGGCATTGTCGATCGAAGCGGCCGTCACGCTCAGCGTACTGCCACCAACCGCGCCGCCCGCGCCGATCACCCCTCCGGAATTGAGCAGCGCACCGGTGCTC
>CBJMQH010000289.1:0-7087 GCA_966431825.1 uncultured Trinickia sp. | reverse complement strand
TTTGCGCGTTCGATGCGCATCGAACGCGTATCGAGGCCGCTGCGCGACGCCTGCTGTTCGAGACGCGGGCGCAATGCGTGATCCTGCGCAGCGGCTATGTCAGGTTCTACGAAGCGAACGAGCGGCCCGCGTAGCATCGCTGTCGCTCGACTGCGCGGACCGGGTTCGTTCCCGTTGGCTTGCCGGCCGCGCGTCTCGCGCGTCTACTCGCTGCCCAGATAGCAGAATCGGAACAGGAAAATGGCGGCGATGATCCAGACGACGATCTTCACTTCGCGGGCGCGGCCCGTGAAGAGCTTCAGGCCTGCGTAGGTAATGAAGCCGAATGCGACGCCGTTGGCGATCGAATAGGTGAACGGCATCAACAGCGCGGTCAGGGCGGCCGGTACGACTTCGGTTGCATCGTCCCATGGCAGTTCGGCGAATTCGCGCAGCATGAGGCATGACACGTAAAGCAGCGCAGGCGCAGTCGCATAACCCGGCACGACGCCGGCCAGCGGCGCGATGAACAGGCAGGCAAGGAAGAGCACGGCGACTGTAACGGCCGTCGCACCGGTGCGGCCGCCGGCCTGTACGCCCGACGCGCTCTCGATATAGGCCGTGGTGGACGACGTTCCCAGTACCGAGCCTGCGACGATCGCGGTGCTGTCGGCGAGCAGCGCCTTGTTCAGGCGGTCCATTTTGCCTTCCACGAGCAGGCCGGCACGATTGGCGACGCCCATCAGCGTGCCGGTCGCGTCGAACAGCTCGACGAGGAAGAACACCAGGACAACGTTGACGATGCCGGCGGACAGCGCGCCGCGGATGTCGAGGTGAAAGAGTGTGGCATCGATTGACGGCGGGGCCGAGAACACGCCGTGAAACTGGTTACCGCCAAAGAAGAACGACAGGACCGTGACGGCCAGGATACCGATCAGGATGGCCCCGCGCACGCGCAGGGAGTCGAGCGTGACGATAACGAAGAAGCCGATCGTTGCGAGGATGACCGTCGGTTTATGGAGATCCCCGAGCGTCACGAGCGTGGCCGGGCTGCCGACGACGATGCCGGCCGTCTTGAGCGAGATGATGGCGAGAAAGAGCCCGATGCCGCCCGTTATTGCGATTCGGATCGACCGAGGTATGCCATTCACGATCATCTCGCGGATGCGAAACAGCGTGACGCAAAGGAAGAGACAGCCGGAGATGAAGACGGCGCCGAGGGCGGCTTGCCACGTGAAGCCCATGCCTTTGACGACCGTATAGGCGAAATAGGCATTGAGGCCCATGCCGGGGGCGCAGGCGATCGGGTAGTTCGCGTAGAGCCCCATGATCAGGGTCGCGATGGCGGCGACGAGACAGGTGGCAACGAAGACCGAGTCCTTCGGCATCCCGGCATCGCCGAGGATGGCCGGGTTGACGAAAATGATATAGGCCATCGTCAGGAACGTGGTGAGCCCTGCCAGCAACTCGGTGCGCAGGTTCGTTCCAGCTTCTTCGAAGCCGAAATAGCGTTTGGCGGCTTCCAGCAGCGGGAAGGCTTTGACTTGTTCCATGCGTCGCGTCTCCTGGTTGGCGAGTCGGCGCTTTTCGCGAAAAAGGGGGCGTCAAAGCGCGTCCGTCGTGCCGATCGATCTTTCAAAACCGTTGTCGAATAAGGCCGTGTGCGCACTGTACACAGCCGATATGCTCGAGGCAGCCGCGCAGTGTAATAGCGACTATTTGGCAAATGCTACTGTTTCGTGCATCGCACGTGCCGGAGAGGGGGCGCCGGCGCGGGTCAGCGGCGCTCGAGCAGGACGTTCAGCAGATCGATGGGGAGCGGGAAAACGATAGTGGAGTTCTTGTCGGCTGCGATCGTCGTCAGCGTCTGTAAATAGCGCAATTGCATCGCCTGTGGCTGCTGGGCGAGCGTTTGCGCCGCCTGCAGCAGCTTCTGGGACGCCTGCAGCTCGCCGTCGGCGTGGATCACCTTGGCGCGCCGCTCGCGCTCGGCCTCGGCTTGGCGGGCAATGGCGCGGATCATCGATTCGTTGATGTCGACATGTTTGATTTCGACGTTCGACACTTTGATGCCCCACGTGTCGGTTTGTGCGTCGAGGGTCTTTTGGATGTCGGCGTTCAGCTGTTCGCGTTCGGCGAGCAGGGCATCGAGTTCGTGTTTGCCGAGGACTGCGCGCAACGTCGTCTGCGCGAGCTGACTCGTCGCTTCGAGGTAGCGGGCGACCTGGATCACGGCTTTTTCCGGGTCGACCACCCGGAAGTAGGCGACGGCACTGACTTTCACGGACACGTTGTCGCGCGTGATGATGTCCTGGGGCGGTACGTCGAGGACGATGGTCCGCAGATCGATGCGCACCACTTGCTGGACGACGGGAATGATGAGGACGAGGCCCGGGCCTTTCACCTTCCAAAAGCGGCCGAGCATGAAGACCACGCCCCGTTCGTACTCGCGAAAGATCCTGATCGACGACGCGATCAGAAAGAGCAGGAGCAGGAAAACAAGGCTGCTGAATCCGAATGTGAAGCCGATCATGGAGGGTCTCCTTGGGAGTGAGGCGCATCGGTGCCAGGCCACGGTTCGACATCCAGCACAAGCCCGTTGCGGCCCGCCACGCGCACGCGGCTGCCGACCGCCAGGGGCACCGTGCTGGACACACGCCAGCGCTCCCCATGCAGCCGTGCCCAGCCGACGGCGCTGGCCGACGGCTCGGCCGTCGCGGGTGCCAGATCGGCATCGATGATTTCGGCCATGCTGCCGACGAGCGCTTCGCCGCCGGTGACGACGGGGCGGCGGCGGGCGCGCAATGCGATGGTAGAGACGGCGAACACGAACGCCGCGCTCGTCGCGGTGAGGGCCGCGACCAGGGGCAGCGGAACCCCGAAGCCTGGTGCTTCGGTGTCGATCAGCATGAGCGCGCCCGCTGCGAAAGCGATGATGCCGCCGAAACCGAGTGTGCCGAACGTCGGCAAGAATGCCTCGGCAACGAGAAATGCGATGCCCAGAAAGATCAGCGCCAGCCCCGTGTAGTTGATCGGAAGCAATTGCAGGGCGAACAGGCCGACCAGCAGGCAGATCGCGCCGGCCACCCCCGGCAATACGAAGCCGGGGTTCGCGAATTCGAAGAACAGGCCGTACATGCCGATGGTAAGGAGGATCAGTGCGACGTTGGGGTCGGTGACGACAGCCAGGAGGCGGCTGCGCCAGTCGGGCTCGAGCGTGACGATGCGGGCGCCGGCCGTGGCGAGCGCATGGGGCGCGTGGCCGGTCGCGACGACCGTGCGGCCGTTCACCTTGCTGAGCAGGTCGGGGATATCGCGTGCGAGAAGATCGACAACGTGCTGAGCGACGGCTTCGTTGGCGGAGAGGCTCGTGGCGTCGCGCACGGCGTGTTCCGCCCAATCTGCATTGCGGCCGCGCAGTTGCGCGAGACCGCGGATGTAGGCTGCTGCGTCGTGGACCTGCTTGCGGGTTTCGGTTGAATCGGACGGTCGGGAGTCGGGAGTGGACGCCGGCTTACCGGTGGCGGGTGCGCCGCTTGGCGGCGCCGGCAGCGATGGACCGCCGCCGAGCTGTATCGGTGTGGCGGCGCCCAGGTTCGTGCCGGGTGCCATTGCCGCGATGTGGGCGGCATAAACGATGTAAGTCCCGGCGCTTGCGGCGCGCGCCCCGCCGGGGCTGACGAATGCCGCGACGGGGACCGGCGAGGCCAGGATGGCCTTGATGATCTGCCGCATCGAGGTGTCGAGGCCACCGGGCGTATCGATCGCGATGACGGCGAGCTCGGCGTCGTCTTTTGCTGCGCGTGCGAGCCCGCGCGAAATGAAGTCGGCGCTGGCGGGGCCGATGGCTCCCGCGACCGGAATAACGACGACTTCATGCTGATCGGCGCGAGCGACCGCGCAGACGAGGGTGACCGCGAGCAAGATGACGATGCGCGCGAAAGCGGTGGCGAGGCCGTGCAGCCGCTCCGTCGATGGCATCACCGCGCGGGCGAGGGCCCCGCGGCGCAGCGAATCGGTTTTCATCGTTCAGTCAAGCCAGCCTGGGGGGCCGGTTCCGGACAGTTGCGCGTTGGATAGGGCGCATACGCGTCGCGGCGGGTGGATACGGGCCGTGTCGCCTCTTAAAGATAGGGCGGTTCTGTCGCAAGCGGGCGATCTCGTGTGCGGCAGATATCGTAGCAAGGGGAATCGGCGTTACGGCGGGGCCGTTGCTGACATTTTGTCATTTAGCTAAAATTAAAAATGATCGGAGGTGTGCCTATGGATGATGTTGCGCGAATCAGTGCCCTTGCCAACGAGAGTCGGCTCGCCGTGATGCGGTGGCTCAAAGAGCCGCGGAAACATTTTCCCGAACAGCCACACGGCGATATCGACGAACTGGGCGTGTGCTGCACATTCCTTACCGAGAAATTGCGGGTCGCCCCGGCGACCACGACGCGCCATATGCGGATTTTGGCCGACGCGGGACTCGTGCGCGCGACGCGTGTCGGGAAGTTCACCTATTACAAGCGCATCGATGCCGAGCTGGACAGGCTGAGTCGGGATATTTCACGAATTTGAGGTGATGGACATGGACGAGCGTGCACTTCTCGCGGATGCAGACCAACGTGCTCACGCCTATCTTGCGTCGGTGGGTGTGCGGCGTGTATTTCCGGATGCTGCCGCTTTGACGGCGTTGGCTGCGTTCGAGGCGCCGCTGCCGGAAGATGGCCAGCCTGCTTTAGAGGGCCTTCGATTGCTCGATGAGTCCGGGTCGCCTGCGACGGTCGCGTCGAACGATCCTCGTTACTTCGGCTTTGTCATTGGGGCAGCGTTGCCGGCGGCTGCGGCGGCCGAACGGCTGATGCTTGCGTGGGATCAGTGCGCTTCCTCGTTCGACAATTCGCCGGTTGCGGCGACTGTCGAGCGCATCGCCGGGCGGTGGGTTCTCGACGCGCTGGACCTGCCTCGCGAGAGCGCCGTCGGGTTCGGCACGAGCGCGACGGCTTGCACGCTCGTGGCCATTGCCGCGGCCCGGCGCGCGCTGCTGGCCCGCAAAGGATGGGACTACGACGGCGACGGCCTGATCGGCGCACCCGAAGTCAAGGTGGTGATTTCCGAACTCGCGCATATCACCGTTAGAAAGGCGCTGCGGGTTCTCGGCTTTGGAATGAAGCGCGTCCAGGTGGCGCCGGTGGATGAGTTCGGGCGGATCGATCCGGATCGTCTGCCGAGGCTCGATGAGATGACGATCCTTTGCGTGCAGGCCGGCGAAGTCAATACTGGCGAATTCGATCCGTTCCCTGCGCTGATTGCGCGGGCCAAGGCTGCGGGTGCGTGGGTCCATGTCGACGGTGCATTCGGTTTGTGGGTTCGTCCGTCTTCCAAGGCGCCGTTGGCGGATGGCGTTGACGGCGCCGACAGCTGGACAACCGACGGTCACAAGTGGCTCAACACCCCATACGACGGTGCGATGACGATCTGCAAGGACGCATCGGCCCTTGCTGCCGCGATGAATAGCGATGCCGCGTATTCCGTCTCATCGCAGGATGCGCAGAAAAACTTGAATCTCGAGTTTTCGCGGAGGGCGCGAGGCATCCCGATCTGGGCGGCGCTGCGAGCGTTGGGTCGCTCGGGTATCGCGGCAATGGTGGAGCGTCATTGCGCGCAGGCGTCGCGCATCGGAGAAGGGCTGCGCGCCGCCGGCTTCGATGTGGTCAATCGCGTCGTGCTCAATCAGGTCCTCGTGCGCGGGGACACCGACGCGCAGACGATCGCCATTCGGCAAGCAGCCCAGGCATCGGGCCGCGTATGGTTTGGTGCAACGGTATGGCAATCGCGTCCGGCGTTTCGGATCAGCGTTTCGTCGTGGCGCACGGACGACGAGCATGTGGAACGTCTGATCGCGTTGCTTGGCAGATTGCGTGAGACCTGCGCTGTATAGGTCGTCTTTGTCCCTGTCTGAGCGCTGATTCGGCAGGGGGGGCGGCTCGGCGAGGCCGAACCGCTCGAATCACCTCAAAAGATGGACTGTCCGGTAAGTGTTGTCAGCCATTCCAGCGATTTGACGCCGGCGAGGGAATTGCCGTTCGCATCGAGTCCGGGTGACCAGACGCAGACGGCCATTTCACCGGGCAGGACGGCAACGATTCCGCCGCCGACGCCGCTTTTCGCCGGTAGGCCGACTCGGTAGACGAAATCGCCGGCTGCGTCATAGGTGCCGCAAGTGAGCATCAAGGCGGACAGGCGCTTGGTGGAACTCGGGTCGAGGATTTGCTCCCCCGATACGGGTGCCACGCCGCCATTGGCCAGAAAGAGGGCGGCGGTTGCGAGCTCGACGCAGTTCATCTCGATCGCGCACTGCCGGCAGTACGCGTCGATGACCGTTTCCGGCGGCATCAGGAGGTTACCGAAGCTCGCCATGAAGTGCGCCATGGCGCGATTGCGTTCCGCGTGAGCAAGCTCGGAGTTGGCGACGCGGCTGTTGTAGTCGATATCTACAACGCCGGTCAGCCGGCGCATGAATTGAACGAGTGCGGTCTCCGCGCCGACGAAGCGGCGACAGAGGACGTCGGTGACGACGAGTGCGCCCGCGTTGATGAACGGGTTGCGGGGTTTGCCGCGCTCGCTCTCGAGTTGCACGAGCGAATTGAATGCGGTGCCGGAAGGTTCTCGGCCGACGCGTTCCCAGAGGGCGTCTTCGATGAGCTGGAACGCGAGCGTGCACGCGAACAGCTTCGAGATACTTTGGATGGAAAAGCGTTCGTGGGCGTCGCCGATACTGTATACGGTGCCGTCGAGCGTGACGATGGCCATGCCGAAGCGTTCGGCCGGCACCTTGGCGAGTTCGGGAATGTAATTGGCGACACGGCCGGCGGTGCGCCAGGGCTCGATGTCGCGGTAGATCTGTTCGAGGATCGGTTGATACTTCAGGTAACTCATAGTGGGCGAGTCGGAAAGCCCATGGGCTCGGCCCGCGATGATACATCGGCCCATGCCGCGCGGGCCGGTTCCAGTGCGCGCGACGAATGGCTGAAATAGACCTGAGCGCGCGCTCGTTCGGCCTCTCTCAAAAAACGCTTGCGTCATGGCGGGAACGTGCCTAGAATTGCGCCCTTTCCTGCTG
>CBJMQH010000288.1:0-7102 GCA_966431825.1 uncultured Trinickia sp. | reverse complement strand
GTCACCTATACGGCCGCCGGCGCCGCCGACAAGCTCCACGGCGAAACCCTGCCTTACCATGCCGGCTACACAGTCTTGACGGTACGCGAAGCGCACGGCGTCACCGGCCACATCGTGCCGTGGAACTACCCGATGCAAATCTTCGGACGCAGCGTGGGCGCCGCGCTCGCGGCCGGCAACGCCTGCGTCGTGAAACCGGCCGAGGACGCCTGCCTCTCCCTGTTGCGTGTGGCCGCGCTCGCGGCCGAGGCCGGGCTGCCGGCCGGCGCCCTGAATATCGTCACGGGCTACGGCACCGAAGCCGGCGCTGCGCTGGCGCGCCATCCGGGCGTCGATCACGTTTCGTTCACGGGCTCCCCGCCCGTCGGCGCGCTCGTGGTCCAAATGGCGGCCGAACACCCTGCGCCGGTCACGCTCGAGCTCGGCGGCAAATCGCCGCAGATCGTCTTCGCCGATGCCGATCTCGATGCGGCCCTGCCTGCGCTCGTCAATGCGATCGTGCAAAACGCCGGGCAGACCTGCTCGGCCGGCAGCCGCGTCTTGATCGAACGCCCGGCGTACGCCCCCCTCGTCGACAAGCTGGCCGCCGCGTTTGCCAAGCTGCGTGTCGGCCCGAGCCGCGCCGACCTCGACTGCGGCCCGCTCATCAATGCGAAGCAAAGGCAACGCGTCGAACGCTTCATCGCGCAGGGCGAGGCCGACGCCATCGCCTGTGCGGCGCGCGGCACAGTGGTCGACACCGCGCCCGCCGGCGGGTTCTACGTCGCGCCCGCGCTGTTCGTCGACGTACCGCCCACGCACCGGATCGCACGCGAGGAAATCTTCGGCCCCGTGCTCGCGGTCACGCCGTTCGACGACGAAGCGCAAGCGCTGGCGCTCGCGAACGGCACACCGTACGGCCTCGTTGCCGGCATCTGGACCCGCGACGGCGCACGTCAGATGCGTCTCGCGCGGCGCGTGCGCGCGGGCCAGGTCTTCATCAACAACTATGGAGCGGGCGGCGGCGTCGAACTGCCGTTCGGCGGCACCGGCCACTCCGGCTACGGGCGCGAAAAAGGGTTCGAGGCGCTCTACGGCTTCACCACGCTCAAAACGATCGCGCTGCGGCACGGCTGATGCCTGCAGGACGGCGGCGGCCTTCCACGGCGAGCCGCGGCGCGGCCGATGCGCAGGCAGCGGGCGGCAAGCGGGGCCCCGTACGAAAATAGCGTTCGCACCCCGAAGCAACTCAGTAATTCCAACGAATAACCCTGCGGAGGAAGACATGACGCGACTCACGGACAAGACCGCCGTCGTTACGGGTGGTGGATCGGGATTCGGCGAAGGTATCGCCAAGACGTTCGCACGCGAAGGCGCGAACGTCGTCGTCAACGACTTGAACGGGGCCGCCGCCGAGCGCGTGGCCAGCGAAATCGCCCTGGCCGGGGGACGCGCGATCGCCGTAGCCGGCGACGTCACGAACGAAACCGATTGGCACACGTTGCGCGAAGCAGCGCTCGAAGACTTCGGCAGCGTCCAGATCGTCGTCAACAACGCCGGCACGACCCACCGCAACAAGCCCGTGCTCGAAGTGAGCGAGTCCGAGTTCGATCGCGTCTACGCCGTCAACGTGAAAAGCATCTACTGGAGCGTGCAGGCGTTCGTCCCATATTTTCGCAGTCAGGGCGGCGGCGTGTTCGTCAACATCGCTTCGACGGCCGGCGTGCGGCCGCGCCCGGGCCTCGTCTGGTACAACGGCAGCAAGGGTGCCGTGATCGTCGCCAGCAAGGCGCTCGCCGCCGAACTCGGACCCGATCGCATCCGCGTGAACTGCGTGAACCCGGTGATCGGCGAAACGGCGCTCCTCGCCGAATTCATGGGCGTCGAAGACACGCCCGAAAACCGCAAGCGGTTTTTGGCCGGCATTCCGCTCGGCCGTTTCTCGACGCCGCAGGACGTTGCCAACGCCACGCTCTTTTTGGCGTCCGACGAAGCCGAGTTCATCACGGGCGTCTGTGTCGAAGTGGACGGCGGCCGCTGCGTCTGATCGGCAGGAAAGGTCCGCAGCACTAAGCGAGGCCTGGAGCACGCACCCGTTGCACGAAACGCATTCCGCGCCCGCGTGTGCGGATATCACAAGAGAGGAGACATCAGCATGGCCCATTCGATCGACCCCGCCTCGGCGCCGGGCGCCGGCAGCGCACCCTCGACGCTCGAGGAAGCGACCTATCGCAAGGTCTCGTGGCGGCTGCTGCCGCTCCTGCTCATCTGCTATCTCGTCGCGTACCTCGATCGCGTCAATGTCGGCTTCGCGAAGCTGCAAATGGCCGCCGACCTGAACCTGAGCGACGCCGTCTACGGCTTCGGCGCCGGCGTTTTCTTCATCGGCTACTTCATCTTCGAGATCCCGAGCAACCTGATTCTGCACCGCGTCGGCGCGCGGCTCTGGATCGCGCGGATCATGGTGTCGTGGGGCATTCTGTCCGCGCTGACGATGTTCGTCACCACACCGACGATGTTCTACGTCATGCGCTTTGCGCTCGGCCTTGCCGAAGCGGGCTTCTTCCCCGGCATCATCCTCTACCTCACGTATTGGTACCCGTCGCATCGTCGCGGCAGGATGACGACGTGGTTCATGACGGCCGTCGCACTGTCGGGCGTGGTCGGCGGGCCGATCTCGGGCTATATCCTGAAGGCCTGCAACGGCTTGAACGGCTGGCACGGCTGGCAGTGGCTGTTCCTGCTCGAAGGGCTGCCTTCGATCGTCGCCGGCATCGTCGTGCTCGTGAAGCTCGACGATCGCATCGCGCAGGCGAAGTGGCTGACCGACGAAGAAAAGCGTCTGCTCGAGCGCAACATTGCCAGGGAAGATGCCGAGAAGCACGACTGGCCGCTCGCCCGTGTGCTTTCGAGCCCACGCGTGCTGCTCATGAGCCTGATTTACTTCTCGTTCGTGATGGGACTTTACGGCGTCAGCTTCTGGCTGCCGACGATCATCAAGGCGACCGGCGTTGCCGATGCCTTCGCGATCGGCGCGCTCTCCGCGATTCCGTTCGCGGCCGCCGTCGTGGCGATGATCCTGGTCGCGCGCAGCGCCGACAAGCACCGCGAGCGGCGCTGGCACGTCGCCGTACCTGGCGTCGCCGGTGCGATCGGCCTCGTGCTCGCCGTAGCGTGGGCCCACGACACGCCGCTCGCGATGGCCGCACTGACGCTCGCCACGGCGGGCATCATCACGACCCTGCCGCTTTTCTGGAGCCTGCCCACTGCGTTCCTGGCCGGTGCGGGCGCCGCCGCGGGCATCGCAATGGTCAACGCGATCGGCAACCTCGCCGGCTTTCTAAGCCCGTATGCCGTCGGCTGGCTCAAACAAGCAACCGGCAGCAACGACTCAGGGATGTACCTGCTCGCGGCTTTCATGGTGCTCGGCGCACTGCTCGCGCTGAGCGTGCCCGCGCGACTCGTCAACAAGTAAGGGGGCGCAAACGCCGCCCCCCGCCGCGCGAACGCTCAGACGATCTTCATCGCGAGCGCACTCGCGCGGTAATGTTCGCCCGAGCGCGCCGTGTCGCCCAGTTGCTCGAACAGGCGCGCGAGCGCGCGGTGCGTGCGGATCGTCAGCGCCTCGTTGTCGTCTGCGAGCCGCAGCGCCGATTCGAGGAACGACTGGGCCTTGCCCCACAGCTGCTGCTGTAGGCACAGCCGCCCGAGTGCAAACAGCAGATCGGCGTCTTCCGTGCGCTCTTTACGCCAAGCCTCGGCCTTTTGGATCAGCGGCAGGGCATCGCCTTCGGACGTCTCCGGATAGCGCCGCAGAAGCCGCGCATCCCAGTTGTGTTCGAGCGCCTCTTCGACGATCTTGCGTGCATCCGCATGGCGGTTCAGCGCAATCAGCAATTCGGCCGCCAGATCCGCAAGCCGCGGCGACTGGCGCTCGGTCGTGCCGAGCGAGCTCCAGAGCGTGAGCAGCGCATCGGGATCGTGACGACGATCGCGCAGCAGGTTCTCCGCCGCCTGCTGACGCAAGCGCACCGCAACGGCCGGGTGAATCGCCTCGCGTTTCTCGAGCGTCTTCACGAGCTTGAGCACTTCGGCCCAGTTCTTGAGCTGCTGCTGGGCGCGCAACGCGATCTGCTGCGCATGGATGCGGCGGCCGCCCTGCGACTGCATCTGAGTCAACGCGGCGAGCGCACCGTCGGGGTCGCGCCCGTCGGCACGCATGTCGGCGCTCGCCATCAAGCGCGCATCCTGCCAGTCGGCCGCATCGATCGCCGCAAGCCACTCGTCGCGTCGCGTGTACTCGCGCATGCTGTGTGCCGCGTCGGCTGCCACGAGCCCGGCCGCCCCCTTGTTTTCGTCGAGTGCGAGCGCTTCGCGCGCCGCCTTCTCGGCGCGCGAGAAACGCCCCGCATAGAGGTTGCCGATGGCCTCGCGCAGCGCCGCGTGCGCCTTCGTTTCGCGGGCGCGGCGCCGATAGGCGGCCACGCGCTGCGGCATTTGCCAGACGTTGCGCACAATGCGCATCAGCGCATACAGCACGATGAACAACGCGACGAGCGCCACCACGAACAGGTTCAGCTCGACGTCGACACGGTACGGCGGGTAGATGAACATCACGCGCCCGGCATCGAAGTGCCCGAGCAACGCAAGCACCACGGCGAGCGCAAACAGAAACGCCAACCAAAGAAGGCCTCGGAGCGCCATCGTCACCCCCGGCTCTTGTAGTTGTGGACGGCCTGCAGGCTGTCGTTCAGGTTCGGCACCGTCACGCTCGCCGCACCTGCACCGACTTGCTTGATCAGATCGCGCACGGCCTGCGTGTGCTTCGAGGCGCCGTCGAAGTAGCGCCCGAGCGCCGCATCGGCAGCCGCCAGGTCCGACTTAAGCGTATCCGCATTCCGGGAAAGCAGCGCAAGCCGCGCCGACAAGAGCCGCAGCTTCACGTTTTGCCGCAGAAACTCGGCCTGCTCCGGCGAATTGAGCATCGCATCGGCATTGTCGATACGCCGCACCTGGACAAGGCCACTCACCTGCTCGCCCACGGCCGACGAGAAGCTATGCCACCAGCGCTTCCAGCCCGCCTCGGCCCCCGCCGCGCCGCTTGCCGCACCGGGCGTTGCGCCCCCGTGCGGCGCGGCCGCCGCGCTGGCCGCGTGAGGCAGCGGCACCTCGCCCGCGAGGGGCAGCGTATCGACCTGGGAAATCGCCTCGTCGAGCTTGATCGCAAAGCCCGTCAGATCGGTCGACGGAGCGGACTTCAGCTTGTCGATGTCCTGCGCAATCGCGCGCCGCACCATCGCCGCTTGCGGGCTCGCAGACGCCGCAAGCCGCGTATCGGCGCTTTGCAGCGCAAAGAGCGCCAGTTGCGTGTTGCCGGTCAATTGCAGTTGCTGGCTCGCGGTCGACAGCATCTGCTCGACTTCCGCCATCGTCCAGTCGTCGCGGCCGCGCGCGAGATCCTGGTACTGCTGGGCAAGCGCCTGCTGCGCCGTCTGGGCATCGGCCAGCTTCGATTGCAACTGGGCCGACTGCGTGTCGATCTGGTGAACGGTAGCCAGCGCCTCGGCCACCTTCACACGCAGCTCTGCCGTCTGCGCGTCGTTCGCCTGCTGCCGTGCCGAGAGGCGTCCGTCGAGCCGGTCGAGCTTGCGGTTCAGCGCGTAGGCGCCGACGGCCGCGGCCGCGACGACCGCGACGATGACGAGCCACACCAGCGCGCCGCCGCGACGCCGCGGCGTGTCGTAGACGGGCGGCTGCGTATAGGGCGGCGTATAGGGCGGGGAAGCGGATTCTTGGTTCGTATCAGTCATGCGCGGATGAGCCGAATGAGAGGCGAAAGCCGGTTGATCGAGTAGAGCGCGAGGCGCAGCGTGGACAGACACGCGTGCGCTCGCGCTCAGTGCGCGCAACGCCCCGACGATGCGCTCATCGCCGGGGCCGGATGCCGTAATCCTATCAAAACCCAATGCCCGCGCCGTCTCGGCGATGCGCGGGTGCGGCGCGACGAACGGGGCCGCTTTGAGCTGCGCCTGCTCGGCTTCGCTCAGATGGGTCTCGGCCAGCGCCGCCAGATTGCGCACGCCTTCCGAGCTCGTGACGAGCCATGCATGCGGCGCGCCCGCCAGCAGGCGGCGCACCGCTTCCCACGTCTGCGGCGCCGGCGCAGGCAGCACACGACGGTAGGCCGCAACGGGCTCGACCTGCGCACCGGCTTCGCGCAGCCGGTCGGCGAGCCATTCCCGGCCGCCGTCGCCGCGGACGATCAAGACGCGCCGGCCTGCCAGCGAAGCGATACCGATCTGCGCGTCGAGCGCCGCAAAAAGGGCTTCGGAGTCGAAGCGAGGCTCGGTCTCGCCCGGCTCGGGTTGACCGCTCGCGCGAACGGCCGTCGACGCGTCGGCGGGCTCGATTGCCACAGCCAGCGCAGGACAGATGACGCGATGCGCCGGCGCCGCGACCCCGTGCCGTGCGAGCGCAGCCACGCTGCCGGGGCCGACGACGCCGATGGGCACGCTTTGCGGCCAGCCGGTGGCCAGACCGGACAGTGCCCGGTCGATGGCGTTGGGCGAAACGAAAATGACGAGCGCATAGCGCTCGAGCGCGGCAAGCGCCGCACCGAGCGGCGCATCGTCGGCCACCGGTGCAATGTCGATGAGCGGAAACTCGAGCGCCGCGATCCCTTCCTGAGCGAGCGCGGCGATGAGCGAGTCCGATTGTCCGGCCGGCCGCGTCAAGACGGCCGTCAGCGTCGGCATCAAGCGCCCGACTCGCCGCGGTTGGCCGCAGCCAGCGCTTCGACGACAGCGCGAGCGCCTTGTGCCTCCAGCGCTGCGGCGACTTGCGCGCCGAGCGTGCGCGCAGCCTCGATGCTCGTCACCGGCTCCGCCGCTTGCGCATAAGCGCCCCGGGAACCGTCCGGCATCGACACGCGGCCCGCGAGGCGCAAGACGCCCGCCGGCTCCCAAACCGCATAGGCGGCGAGCGGCACGTCGCAGCTGCCGCCGAGCGCACGCGAGACGGCGCGCTCGGCCTCGACGGCAAAGCGGGTCGGCGCGTGCGCGAGCGGCGCGAGCTGTGCCGCCAGCACGTCGCGGTCGGCGCGAATTTCGATGCCGAGCGCCCC
>CBJMQH010000287.1:0-7107 GCA_966431825.1 uncultured Trinickia sp. | reverse complement strand
AGGGGCGACGCGCTACGCGGAACGCCCCGCTCTGTAAACTGCGCCGCTACGGGGCGGTACCGCTCAGCGTTGCAGCCGCTGCGGGAATGCCGGTCGCCGCATCGATCGCCGAGACAGCAAAATAATAGTTGTTCGTGTCGTAGCCGTAGTCGGCCAGGATCTGCGCCTCCGTGTAGCGCTGCTGGCCTTGGCCCGTGACGAACCACCGATGCGCAACCGAGTTGTCGTTCACGTTGAAGCTCGTAACGCGGTAAGTCGTGCGCGCATCGGCCGTCCACCGATAGACGATGTCGCCGTTCGCGAGCTTCGTGGCACCGAGCCCCGTCGGGGGCGTGCCGAGCGACCCTACACTGCCGTTCCAGTCGTTCGGCGCACTCGTCTTGCCGTTGATGACCTGCACGAGTCGCACGCCCAGGTAGTCGGGCGGATAACCGTAGTCGGCATTGCTTTGTGCGGCGCCGTAGATCGCCTCGTTGCCCGTCACGCTCCCGAGTGCGCGCACCACGGTTTCAGCGCTGCCCATGTCGGTCGAGACGATCGACGCACGGTAGCGCGCCGAAGGCAGCGTGCGGCCCAGTGCATCGGCCCAGCGTATGTGAATCGCGCTATCGCCGTCGACGACGACGCGCTGCATCACGGGGGATACGGGCAGCGTAGCCGGGTCGTAGGGCTGCCCCGGCGCCGCGAGGTTCGTCTTCAGCCGCATTGCATCTGCCAGCGCGAGCGCGACGCGATGATAGGTGGCGGCCTTGTAGTGCGCGTACTCGTTCTGATTCGGCGGCGGTTCGGGGATGAAATCGGAGACCGATTGCGCCGGCGGCTCCGTGGCGAGATACGTCATGCCCGCTTGTGCCGAGGCGACGAGCGCCTCGGTCGCGCGCAACTGATCGAATGCACCCACCCCATAGGGCAGCGGCGGCTTGCCCGAATAAGCGCCGGCCGTAGGGCTGATGTAAATCGGCAGCGTGGGCAAACCGAGCTGCGTACGAAAGTAGGCGAATGTCGCGAGCAGCCCCGTGTGGAAGCGGGTGACCGTCGGCATGGGTCTGATCGACGGTTCGTCGAATCCCTGGATGTCGGTATCCTGGATCCAGACCATCGCAGCGGGCGCGAGGCCCGTCGCCTGGACCGCGCGGACAACCTGAAGCGCTCGCGGACCGGGAGTGCCGCGATCGATATCCCAGTAGTAGTTCGTCGCGCGTGTCGGGTAGCCGTCGGCTGCCGCTTTGTCGATCGTCGCCGAGCCCCAGGCGGCGGACAGCGGCATCACCTCGATCGGCCGGAAACCGAACTGCGCCGCGTAGCGTTCGCGAAACGCGGTAGCGGACCAGCGGTCCTGCGTCGCCCCGGACAAGTTCATGAAGTGCGCCGCGCTGTTCGAGTCGCCTGAGAAGACGATGAGCCGCTTGACGAACCGGTGGTCGAGGATGGCAGCGCCGCTGTATGCAGCGCTTGGCGCGCCGATCGGTGTGCCGTCTTCGTTGCAGCGCGTGACCCGGAATACCGGATGCGTCGGCGCCGCGCCGTAGTCGGGGACGCTCTTTTCGACGGGATAGTCGTAGGTCGTGCCATCGACGAATTCGATGCGCTTTGCCGTGCTGCCGTCGGCCGACAGTAATTCGACGCGATAACGCGCGGCCGGGCCCGCGTCGTCGCGCCAATGAAGCTGGAGGTCGCCGAACGTATCGCGCGCCGACCACAACGCTACGGGGCTCGAAGAAGCGCCGATCGTAGTCCCCGACGCGTCGTTCGCCAAACCAAGCAACGCTGCGAAAGCCAGAATGGGGGCGGCGAGATGGGCATGGGCGCGGTTGAGCGGACGCGATTCGACAAGGAGCATAGGGACAGACCGGTGTGACGATGACGCCATTCTCGTCGCTCATCGCAATGCCGACAATGAAAAATTAACTGCATTCAATCGGTGGCCGGCACCGGTCCCGTCTTTTCGTCAATGCATAAATAGAAATCCTACTTTTTATTTATTTTATATCCCGGCAAATGCGAGGCGGGCGACGCGCGGAACTTGTCGCATCGCACGTTCATTCAGGCGGCAAGCGGCTCTGAGACGGTTTGGACAGCGCTACGCCGCGCGGCTCGTTCGCATGCGCGGCGATCATTCTCGATCAGGCAATGGTCCATTCACCCGTTTAATCTATATCGCTCGAATATGAAATCGTAAGATCTCAGGAGTTTCGTTGCAGCCGGCCCAAAGTGTGCGAAGCGACACGCGGCGGCTCGACGGATTCCGATTGATGTCCTATTCCGAGGGAGCAAAATGCAGATCGATTTGAATGGAAAGACGGCGCTCGTGAGCGCGTCGACGGCCGGTATCGGCTTCGCGATTGCGCAAGGGCTTGCGCGCGCCGGTGCGCACGTCGTGGTCAACGGCCGCAGCATGGCATCGGTCGAGCGTGCCGTCGCGGCGCTGCGCAATGACGTACCGGGCGCGAGCGCGCAGGGCGTGGCAGCCGACGTGTCGAGCGCGGAGGGTGCGCAAAAGCTCATCGACGCTGTGCCGAGCGCAGACATCCTCGTCAACAACGCAGGCATCTACGGACTGCAACCGTTCTTCGAAACCGACGACGCGGTCTGGGAGCAGTACTACCAGACGAACGTCATGTCGGGCGTGCGACTGTCGCGGCATTATCTGAAGGGCATGCTCGAGCGCAACTGGGGGCGCATTGTCTTTATTTCGTCGGAGTCGGGGCTCAATATCCCGGCCGACATGATCCATTACGGCATGACGAAGACGGCGCAGCTCGCGATTGCGCGCGGCCTGGCGAAACTGGCCGCCGGCACCGGCGTGACGGTGAACGCCGTGCTGCCGGGGCCGACGCTCTCCGACGGCGTCAAAGAGATGCTCAAGGATGCGGCGGCCCAGTCGGGCAAGAGCATCGAGACGGTCTTCGGCGAATTCGTGCGCGAGCATCGTCCAAGCTCGATCCTCCAGCGTCCTGCGACGGTCGATGAAGTGGCGAATCTCGTCGTCTATACCTGCTCGCCGCAGGCATCGGCGACAACGGGGGCATCGCTGCGTGTCGAAGGCGGTATCGTCGATACGATCGCCTGAGGAACGTGCGGCGTCGATCGTTCGACGCACTGCATCAAAATATGTTTGACACAAACGGTGTTATTCCCCATAATCTTATTTCTCTGACGCGGGGTGGAGCAGTCTGGCAGCTCGTCGGGCTCATAACCCGAAGGTCGTAGGTTCAAATCCTACCCCCGCAACCAAATCCTTCGACAAAAACCCGCCTTCAGGCGGGTTTTTGTTTTTCAGCGCCGCAATCGTCTTCTTCCCCCATCAAGCTATCGGGCACATCGCGGGCGTCGCCTGTCGCGTTCAGGCGTCGACGTTCGCATCGATATCGTCGTCAAATTCGCGCTGCACCAAGCCGAGGGCGGCGGGGTCACGGTGCCAAGCCGGGTGGAACCCTGGCACGAACCACGCGAGCCAGCGCGGCACGATCCGCCGAAGCGGTCCTGGCGCGATGAACAGCATCGAACCAAGTCGCGCCCAGCCGCGCAGGCTACGGCCGTTTCCGTCATGCCGCACGAGCGTTCGGACGAAGCGCCAGATCAACGCCGAAAACACCGCACTGACGCAAAGCATCGACGCACACCTGAGCATATAGCGGTAGGGGGCAGGGCGCACGACGCTTCGCAGTACGTCATAAGCCACATGCTTGTGCTCGATCTCCTCTACCGCATGCCAGCGCCAGAGGCGCGCCATGCGCGGATCGGCGTCGGCGAGCAGCCGCGGTTGTGCGAGCAATTGCGCGGCGATCATCGCCGTGAAGTGTTCGAGACAGGCCGTGAACGCGAGTCGCGCCGCCGGCGAGAGATGGCGCCGCGCGAAGTCCTGCTGCGCGGCGACTTGTTTCTCGAGCGCGTCGACCGGCGCGCCGGCGGCCGCCAGACGCGCGTTGTAGCGATGGTGCTCGCGGCTGTGCAGCGCCTCCTGTCCGATGAACGCGTCGACGTCCGCTGCAAGCTGCGTATTGCCGCGAACGGCTTGCCGGTAATGCTGCACGCTTTCGATGAACGCACGCTCGCCTTCGGGAAACATGATCGACAGCGCATCGAAGAATCGCGTGCGGTGGCCGTCGCCGCCGAGCCAATGCACGGGCACGGGGCCGCGCATGCCGAAATCCAGATTGCGCCGCCGAATGCGCAAGGCGTGGGCTGCGTTCATCGGCGTGGGTTCGCGTCGGTCTTGCCCGCGGCGCGCGTGGCAAGCGTCGTGGCCATGACGGCGTGCAGCGCCCATGCCGCGAACAGCGCGATACCCAGCGGATCGCGCAGCGCGAATACGAGCGGCATGACGACAAGGCTCGCGAATGCAAGCGCGCACCAGCACGCAGCGCCCCAGCGCCGCGCGTCGGATGCTGCGCCGAGTGCCACCGTTGCCGAGAAGATCAATGCGAACAGCGCGGCCTGCGTATGCGCCGGCCACGTACCGTCGCGATGCACGTAGTAGGCGACGATGCCGAACAGCACCAGGCCGCCTGTGCCGATCGCGCGCTCGGACATGCCCCGGTTCGCGCCGGCGTGAAAACGCGGCACCGGAAGCTTCGCATATCGAAGCATCGGGACGACGTTGGCCCACAGCGGATTCGTCGATGGGGTGGGATGCGCGACGCCGTAGCGGATCGGCACGTCGTCGCGCAGCGACTGGAAGGTGCCGAACAGCTTGTCCCACAGCACGAAGGTGCCGCCGAAGTTGCGGTCGCGATACTCGCGGTTCTGCCCGTGGTGCACGCGATGGCTGCGCGGCGTGACGAACCACCGTTCAAGCCAGCCGCTGTGACCGACGAGCGCATTGTGGTTGTAGAACTGCACCGTATAGTGCAGCGTCGACACGGCGACGAAGGTCTCGACGGGTACGCCCAGCAGCGCGAGCGGCAATGTCGTGAACGGCAGCGTCGTCAGCGATGAGGCCCATGCGTTGCGGATACCGAGCGAGAGATTGAAATGTTCGCCTTCGTGATGCACGACATGGACGCTCCAGAGCAGGGCAAACCGATGATGGAGGCGGTGCATCCAGTAGAAGCCCAAATCCCAGCCCAGCAGCGCGACGAGCCAGAGCAGCGCGGGGTGCCAGCGCGCGGCGTCGGCGAGTCCCGCATGCGTCGACACCCACGCGAAGATGGCCACTTCCACGCCGCGCAAGAACCACATCAGGATGTGACCGGAATTCAGATTCAGCACGAGGTCGCGCCACGGTGCGGGGCTGCCGCCGCGCTTTTCGACGATGTAGCGCTCGGCCAGCACGCAGGCGAGCATGCCGAGGAGCGGAAGAGCCATCGCGTTCAATTCGTTTGCTCCCAATTATTCGCTGCGTTCGACGGGCGCGGCGACGTGGATCGTGCCTGCCGTGCCGCGTGCGAAGGCAGGCCGCGCACGGTTGGCGTACCGCGAGCGCAGCGCCGGGCGGGAGATCAGCGCGGCGCTGACGACGCCCAGCACGATGCCGGCACCGAGGTCGAGCGCGAGGTGCCGGCGCGTCGCGATCACGGACCACGCGATGGCCGCGCCCCACAATCCGACGGCGGCACTGCGCCACGGGTGCCGGCGCTCGAAGAGGGCGACGACGGCGAGCGCCGTCAATGCGCCATGCAGCGAAGGCAGACAGTTCTGCGGCGAATCGAAGCTTGAGAGTGCGGCGAGCACCTTGCCGCTCAGCGAGTCGGTGGCGAGTGCAGGGTAGACGAGCGTCGTCGGCCACAGTACGAACACCGGTGCGCATGCGAGCGCGCATAGTTGCATCGCGCGTGTCAGCGGGACGAGGCGTTCCGGCCTGGCGCACAGATAGGCGAGCGGCACGATCGCAAAGAACGAGACGTACACCCAAACGGCCTCGGGCGTGAATCCGACTGCGCGATCGAACGTGCCTTCGTGCAGGACGCGCGCAGGATGTGTTGCGGCCCGCCCGATCGAGTAGACGATGCCGACGGCGCCCCATCCGAGCAGCATCATCGTGAGCCGTTCGCGCAACGTCTTCATGCTTGTGCCTCGTCGCGTCGGGTAATACGGCGGCGCTTTGCCGTCAGATCGGCTGCGGGCAGCGACGAATGCAAGCTCCATCGCAGCGCCGATATGTCGACGCCGAGTCGCGCCAGATAGGCATCGAGCACGCGGCGATAGTCAGGCAGGGCATCCTCGGAGGCTTCGACGTAGAGATCGAGCATGTGGCGTCCGCGTTGCACGAGTCGGTAATCGGCGGCAATCGGCAGCATTTGTGCAATGACGCGCGACAGGCCGTCGGCAAACACGTCGACCGGCGTGCCGTCGGCACGCGGCAGGCGCAGCAGGTCGTCGCAGCGCCCTTCGATACGTTCGATGGCCATGGCATGACTGCCGCAAGGGCAGGGGTCCGCGCGCGCAACGAGAATGTCGTCGAGCCGGTAGCGGACGATCGGCTGCGTCACGCGCGAAAAATCGGTGACGAGCGGTACGAAACGCGAGGCGTCGATCCACTGCGGCTCGATGTGCACATGTCCTTCGTTCAGGTGGAGCGTGCCGTGCGAGCAGGTGGCCGCGAGAAAGCCTTCGGTTGCCTGATAGACCTCGCCGACCTCGCCGAACGTTTGCGCGAGCAGCGTCCGATCGAACGGCTCCAATACTTCGGCAGCCGAAATGACCTTGCGCGGTGCAAGTGCGATGCGTCCCGCGTGTTGGGCGAGCGCCAATGCACGCAGCACTTGCGCCGGGCCGACGACGATCGTTGGTGCGTAGCGCTCGAGCCGCGAGAAATGCGATTCGAGCGGTTCGAGCAGGTCGAAGAAATCGAACGACAACCACGGCGTACGCACGGTGGTGTAAAGGTTGCTGTTCGCGCGTAGGAACAACGCGACGCGCTCGCCCGCGAACAGTCCGCGCGGCGCAGCGCGCGCGAGCATGACGCCGGCCCACCGCGCGCGCTCGGCTGCACTGACGACGAAAACGCCGCGCGAGCCCGACGTGCCTGACGACAGCGCGATGAGCCAGACGCCGGCCTTGACGATCAGGATCGCCAACACGGTCTTCAGCAACAGATGCGCGCCGAGCAGATCGCTGATTACATCGTAGCCCACGCCGAGCACGCGCGGTTCGACGAGTCCGCCT
>CBJMQH010000286.1:0-7123 GCA_966431825.1 uncultured Trinickia sp. | reverse complement strand
GATAAACCACATCGCCCTTCTCGCCCCAATGGAGCCGCGCCGTGGCCTCTCTCGCTCTGGAAAGATCAGGCTTGTCCAAGACGCAGGTCATCGCCGCGACGACGCTCGGCACGGCGCTCGAATACTACGACTTCACGATCTACAGCTTTTTCGCGATCCAGATCGGCAAGCTTTTCTTTCCGTCGGCTTCGCCCGTCAATCAGTTTCTGCTGTCGATAGGCGTGTTCGGGGTGGGCTTCGTGGTGCGGCCGCTCGGCGGAATCGTGATCGGCGCGTATGCGGACCGTGCAGGCCGCAAGAAGGCGATGGTGCTCACCATCATGCTGATGGCGCTGAGCTGTGCATTGATTGCGAGCGCGCCGACCTATGCGACGGCTGGAGTCGCAGCGCCGTTGATCGTGCTCGCCGCGCGCCTGATCCAGGGCTTCGCCGCCGGCGGCGAGTTCGGCCCCGGTACGACCCTGCTCGTCGAATACGCAACCGACCGCACGCGCGGGTTCTTCGCCAGCTGGAACTTCGCGGCGACCGCCCTCGGGCTCGCACTCGGTGCGGCTGTCGCCACCCTCGTCAATGTCATGCTGCCGAAAAGCATCGTCGATACCTGGGGCTGGCGCCTGCCGTTCCTGTTCGGCATCGTCGCCGCGCCGGTCGGCATGCTGATCCGCCGGCGCCTTGAAGAAACGCTGAGCGCAACACCAAAGACCTCCGCTTCCCGCCCAACGCAGCGTGGCGGCGCCATGAAATCTGCGCTCACGACCCATCTGAGGTTGACGATCCTCGGCACCTTCGCCGAGCTCGGCGGCTCGGTATCGGTCTACATCACGGCGTTCTTCCTGCCCAATCACGCGGTGCGCACACTGCATTTGTCGTCGACGGCGTCGGTCACGTCGGGCGTCGTGAGCGCCCTCGTGATGTTCGCGATGGCACCGATCGCCGGCAAACTGGCCGATCGCTTCAGCCGCAAGCGCGTGCTGGTGACTTCGCGCGCGATCCTGCTGCTCACCGTGTACCCGGCCTTCGCCTGGCTGTCGGCGTCGCCGTCGATAGGTCTACTATGCGTTGTGTCGGCTGACCTGTCGGTCTTGGTTTCCGCGCAAATCGTGCCGGTACTCGTCATGATCCCGGAACTGTTTCCGAGGGAGGTTCGCGCAACCGGCATCGCGCTGACGTACGTGGTCAGCGCGTCGTTCTTCGGCGGCTTCTCGCCGCTCATCGCCAGTTGGATCGTCGAGCGCACAGGCAATCCGCTTGCACCGGCATGGTATGTCGCAGCGGCCTGCGCGGTGTCGTTGGTCCCCGTCATCTGGCTGCGCGACCGCACCGGCGAGGCGATCGACTGAGTGCGCCTTCTTAAGAGGAATTCACACGATGTCCGACAAAGCCGAGCTCGTCAGCCTTTCGGCCGTTGAACTGCGCAGGTTGATCGGCACCAAGGCGATTTCGCCCGTCGAACTGCTTGATGCGTGCATCGAGCGGATCGAAGCCGTCAATCCCGCCGTGAATGCCGTCACGGCCACGCAGTTCGATGCTGCCCGTGCCGCAGCAAAGCACGCCGAGCAAGACGTAATCGACGGGAAGCCGCTTGGCTTGCTTCACGGGCTGCCGCTCGGCGTGAAAGATCTCGAAGACACGGCCGGGCTCATCACCACCTACGGCTCACCGATGTCGCGCGGCCATGTCCCGTCGCGCGACGTGGTGCTGGTCGAGCGGCTGCGAGCCGCCGGCGCGATTCTCGTTGCCAAGACCAATGTGCCGGAACTCGGGGCGGGCGCAAACACGCGCAACCCGGTTTGGGGTGCGACCGGCAATCCGTTCAACCCCGAGCTGAACGCAGGCGGCTCGTCGGGCGGCTCGGCCGCTGCGCTTGCCTGCGACATGCTGCCGGTCTGCACCGGCTCGGATACGGGCGGCTCACTGCGCATTCCAGCCGCGAAGTGCGGTGTAGTCGGCTTCCGTCCATCGCCCGGTCTCGTACCGAACGCACGGCGTCTGCTCGGTTGGACGCCGATTTCGGTGGTCGGACCGATGGGGCGAGACGTCGCTGACACCGCACTGCAACTGGCCGCGACAGCCGGCGAATCAGCAGGCGATCCGCTGAGCTATGCCGTCGACGCGCGTTCATTCGCCCTGCCGCCGCACGTCGACCCGGCGACGCTGCGCATCGGCTATACCGAGGATTTCGACTGCTGCGACGTCGATCCCGGCATCCGCGCGACTTTCCGCACACGCATCGCCGAACTGGAACGCATCGTGCACACGTGCGAACCGGTGACGTTCGATCTGGGCGACGTGCACCGCTGCTTTGACGTGATCCGCGCCGAGAGTTTCGTCGCGGGGCTGCACGCTGCTTACACGCGCGATCCGAGCGCGCTCGGCCCCAACACACGCGCCAACTACGAGATGGGCGCGACCATGTCGCTCGCCGACAGCGCCTGGGCCCAGGCCGAACAAACACGTATCTTTCAGCGCTTCCAGCACGCCTTCTCGCGCTACGACGTGATCGTCTCGCCGACCACGCCCGTTTCGCCATTCCCGTGGGCTCAGATGCACGCCACCGCAATCGACGGCCGTACTCAGGAGAACTACTATCGGTGGCTAGCCCTCACCTATGTCGTGACGCTCACGACGCACCCGGCGATTTCGCTGCCATGCGGCGTCGATGATGCAGGCATGCCGTTCGGGCTTCAAATCGTCGGTCCGTTCCGTGGAGACAAACGGACGCTTGCCGTCGCACAGGCGCTCGAAGGCGCATTTGCCGCGTCGCGCCTGCTGCGCCGCCCGCGCCCCGATCTCGCGCGTCTTGCGCAGCCCAACCATGCCCTAAAATCCATCGTGACAGCACCGCCCATTTTCAATTCGGCTGGTGATGAAACCGGCGGCCTTTCGACGGTCTGACAACGGGGACGCAACAAGGCGGCACGAACAATCCGGCCAAACTGACAGCGGTTTCGGACTCCGGAAAAAAGTTCGAGGACTACGCGCTATAGTCGTATCAGCCCAAACGCGCAGCCATACGGCTTTGCCGTCGCGGCACAAACAATGACAATGCGCGGAAGCAGCTCACCCGGCCACCCTCGAGCCGGGCCCTCCGGCCATCACCTAATGGACATACCGTGAGAAAGACCATTGTCGGCCTCGACGCGATGCGCTTTGTGCTTGCCGTCTACCTCATGGTGTACCACACCATTCATGCCTTTCCGCAAGCTAACGATTTACCTCTAATCTGGCTTACGGATTTGGGCGGCGTAGCGACGAGCAGTTTCTTCATCATCTCGGGTTTCATCCTAACCTACGTCTACATTGACCGAGACGGTGGATTGCGCGGCGGCACGCGCGGTTTCCTGGTTAAACGGCTTTCAGAAATCTATCCGATTCATTTCATCGGGTTGTTTTTGTTTGTATTTGTCTTATTAGCGAGCACGCGGCCTTTCGACTCATTTCTCCTACCCTCGTTGGGGCGCGGCACGCAGCCGATGGTCCAACTGAGCACCGTTCCTGCGGCGTTCAACTGGGTGCTGAACATCCTTTTGCTACAGGTCTGGGACTCGCGCTACTCATCGATCAACGCACCGTCCTGGTCGTTGGGCTGTCTGCTGTTTTTCTATCTCTGCTTTCCGGTGCTGGCGCCGCGGCTCGCGAACGTGCGACGACGTGCCCTCGCACTCGTCGCTGTGTGGCTGCTGTATCTGGTGCCGCCTATCACCGTCGTACTGATCGATGCTTACACACCGTTCGCCGTCGGCACGATCGAACATAACCCGATTCTTCGCATCCCCGAATTTCTGGGCGGCATCTTGCTGTACGGCCTTTACTCGTCGGGACGTTTGCGTTGGATGCTCGGCAGTCATTGGCGCAAGGCGGCGGTGGTGGCCTTCATCGCGGTGTCGTTCCTGGTCGCGTCGTACCTGGTCGCAACCGGGCCGCTTGCCTTCCTCTATATCGTGCACAACGGTGCGTTGATGCCTGCGGAGCTCGCACTGGTGGCGCTGTGCGCGGATGCGAGGCTTCCGCAATGGTCACACCGCACGATTTCCCGGCTCGGCAATGCCGCACTGTCGATCTTCGGCATTCATAGCGCTGTTTTTGCGTTGACGTTGGATGGCCTGAAACTCATGGCCATCCAGGAACCCATAGTGCAGTGCGCCGCCCACTTCTCGGCATGCGCCGCGACCGCCAAAGCGTCTCATCCCTCGATGACGTTCTACCCGCTTTACCTTCTCCTGACGGTCGTCGCAGCCGTCTTGTTTCAGGAGCGCTGCTTCGTACCGGTTAGGACCGCGATACGGCGGGCGTTCCTGAAAAACGATCGTCGCCTTGGAGAGCGGACGGGGCTCGCGAAACTTTGACAATAAATTCTCGAGCTGAGACGCACAATCAATTTCCCCAACGAGCCTGCCTTATACTGGCGCCTTCGACGCATCGGGGGATGGCGTCGGGACCCACAGTGGCGAAATTGGCCGATTCAACGATCGGCTTGCCCACTGTGCAGCGGCGCAGAACCATGACACAAGCAGCCATCATCCCCTGATCCCAGGGGGGCGACGATCCTTCATCGTGCCCACTGACGTTTGCTTGCGAGACTCTGACCATGCACGCCCCGCATGACACCCTCGTCAAATCTGCGCCCGCTGATCAGGAGCTGAGTTCAATCACTGTCGCGATCGTTGAGGACGACCCGGGCTTCCTGCATACGTTGAACCAAGTCGTCGGCGCCGCTCCGGACATTCGGCTCACGGCCATAGCCAGCAATCGCGCCGAAGGACTGGCGCTGCTCGATGGACTGCCGGCGGATGTGCTGCTGGTCGACCTTGGCTTGCCCGACGGCTCGGGCATCGACGTGATCCAAGCCGCCTCCCTGCAGTGGCCCGCCTGCAACATCATGGTCAGCACCAGCTTCACCGACGATACGCACGTGATGCGTTCGATCGAGGCCGGGGCGTCAGGGTATTTACTGAAAGATAGCTCCCCGGCTCGGATCGTCGACGAAATCCGCAGTGCCGCAAGCGGCGGCAGTCCGATCAGCCCGATCATCGCGCGGCAAATACTCGCCCGCCTGCGGCGAGGCGGCACCGAAACGGCCAAGCCTGAAGGCGAGGCCGTGCCCCAGCTGTCCGCCCGCGAGAAGGAAGTGCTCGACTTGATAACCAAGGGCTTCAAGACCCAGGAAATCGCCACGCTGATGCAGCTGTCCCCCTTCACCGTGAGGACCTTCATACGGCGCATCTACAGCAAACTTCAAGTCACGTCGAAGGCCGAAGCGATCTACGAAGCAAGGACGCTCGGACTGTTGCCCGACTAGCCGTGAAATATCGCCCCGTACCGTTCGCCGCGAACGCGGTGTTCGTCCTTTCTTTGGCTTTGCTGATCATTGTGGGCATCTTCTATTCGGAAGCCGGCAATGAACCCACACCTGCAGCAAGCCTGCACCTGACACAAGCCGGCTGGCAGGTGGCCGACGCATCGGGGTTCAGCGCACCGCCGCCCACATTCGACAGCCGGTCGCTTCCGGATACCTGGCAACACGTCAGGCTGCCGCTGGCGCGATCCATCGCGTTGGTGCGTCAAGCAGGTAGCGCAAAGACAGTGTCCAAGGCCAGCCGCATCACCTGGCTGCGGCTGGCCGTGCACGGATTGCCGGCGAGTGCCACGCGACTCGCGCTGTATGGCGTGCGTATCAAGACGGACGGCACGATCGCGGTCTACGTCAACGGCCAGCTCGTGCACCAGGCGCAGGAACAAGGTCCGCTGTGGAGCAGCACCCGTACGCCGCTGTGGGTCGTTCTGCCGAGCCGTACCGGCGAAGCACCGTTGAGCGAAATTCTTATTCGTCTCGAGCATTCGCAGGCGACACAGGTGGCCGTGTCGTCGCTGTGGCTTGGGCCCGTCGAAACGTTGAAGCCGCGCTACCACACGCGCCAATGGTTGCAGCAGGAACTACCCGCAATATGCAGCGCGGCGTTTCTGGCCGTGGGTATTTTTGCGCTGTTCGTCTGGCTCCAACGCCGGCGCGAAATAAGCTACCTGCTGTTTTTCAACCTCTCCGTCACCTCGTTCCTGCGCAGCCTGCACTTCTACATGGACCTGCCGGTCGCAAACGACTGGTTCGCCTGGCTCACCGTCAACTCGCTGCTTTGGCTCGTCCTCGTCGTGCACTTCTTCCTGCGCCAGTTGCACGGGCGCCCCGTCACCTGGTTCACGTGCGCGCTTGTCGCAATAACGGGGGCGATCGGCATGCTGACGCTGCCGGTACTCGCCGTGTTGCCGAATACACCCAAAGTGACTCCGCTGATTTATCCGATCGCGGCATTAATGGGTTTGACGGTCGGATTGGTCGGCGGCATCGGCGCGTGGCGCCGCTCTAACGAAGGCATTTTCGTGGCAGTCGGGGTCGGCATCTGCACCTTGTTGGGTGTGTCCGATTGGCTGCTGCAGAACAATTTCGTCAGCCCGGAAGGCTTCTACTTCGGCGCTTATACGAATGCCATCACGTTCGGCGTTTTCGGCACTCTGATGTATCGGCGCTACGTCAATGCCATCAACGACGTCGAAGCGTCCAATGCGAAGCTTGCACAACGCCTGAAAGAACGCGAAGCCGAACTCGAGCGCAGCCACCAGCAACTCCGCGAAGCTGAGCGGCAGCAAACGATCAGCAACGAACGGCAGCGCCTGATGCAGGACATGCACGACGGGCTCGGCTCGTCGTTGATCAGCGCGATCCGCTCGGTCGAGCGCGGCGCACTGAACGGCGCGGAGCTATCGCAGGTTCTCAGAAGCTGCCTGGACGACCTGAGGCTGACCATCGACTCGATGGAACCCGTCGAAGCCGACCTGCTCCTGCTGCTCGCGACGCTGCGCTTTCGGATCGAACCGCGCCTGGAAGGGACGGGTACCGCCTTGCTGTGGGACGTGCGGAGCCTGCCGCCACTGCAATGGCTCGACCCGTCCAGCGCGCTGCACATCCTGCGCATCGTGCAGGAGGGTATCGCCAACGTCCTGCATCACACGCGCGCGAGCGAGATCCGCCTGCGCACCGTCGCGCAGGCCGACGGCGTCGTTGTCGTCATCGAGGACAACGGGCAATGCTTCGACGTGCAAATCGTTCTTCCTCCCCTCCCCCCCCCCC
>CBJMQH010000285.1:0-7136 GCA_966431825.1 uncultured Trinickia sp. | reverse complement strand
TGTGTTTTTCTTCTTTATTCCCCCACGCACAACCGCAACCGTTTTTGCACGCGCGCCCCCACTGCTGCTCACGGCGTCAGTGGTGACGGCGCGTTTCGTCCTTCATGTCTTCCTTCGCATCGCCGTACTGCTTGCGCACTTCGCCGGCACCCTGCTGCACATTGCCCTTCGCCTGCTGCACGGGGTCGCCGGTGGCCTTGCCCACTGTTTCGTTGATCTTGCCCTTAACCTTCTCTGCCGTGCCTTTCACTTGGTCCTTATTCATGCGAGCCTCCTATCAAGGTCGCCGCAACGCGCGGCTGCTTGGCAAGCAGCATCGCGCGTGCCTGCGCGGCGCGGGCCGCAGGGTCCAAGGGCATTGCGCGCCAACGCGCGCGGGGGATCGATGCGTCGGGATCCCGCGGTTAGCGGACAGACGCGGCCTTAGCCTGCGCCCAGGCCGCGCATCATTCACCCGGGGGGGGCGCGGCCACGCGGTCGCGGTGGACCGCGTTGGCGGCGGGCCCGACGAGCGCCCTGAGTTCGGGGCCCATCGACTTCAGCAACTGGACGGCCATCGCGCTCGTATAGGTGTAGCGGGCAGCATAGGGTTCATGAGCGTACGCGGTGAGCGTGCCGTAGAAGCGATTGCCGAGCACGAAGACGAACGTTGCCGTTCGGTTGACCTTGCGTGATTCGATAAGCCGCGCACCGGGCGCATAGACATCGAAGCGCTGGTCGCCCGTGCCGGTTTTGCCGTAGACCTCGAGCGTGCGACCGTCGCCGAGCGGCAGGCCCGTCGCCAGACGTTGACCCGTACCGCCCGTCACGACGTCGCGCAGCAACTGATGCACGACGTTGACGATCTCCGGCGCAATGGCCGCGCTGCCCTCACGCTGCGGGTGAGCGAAATGTGTCTCGAACGGCGTGCCCGTTGCAAAATCGAGCGACGCGATCGTTTGCGGCGCCACCATGCGGCCGTCGTTCGCGACGATGCCGATCAGCTGCGCGAGCGCATCGGGCCGATCGCCCGAGGCGCCTACGGCGGCCGCGAACGAGGGCGTCACGGTCTCGAACGGATAACCGAGCGCGCGCCACGATTTGCCGATCGTGTCATAAGCCTCGAGTTCCACCATGTGACGGATACGGCGGTCCTGCGTCAGATGGTGGCGCGTCTTGAAGAGCCAGCTGTAGGACGTGAGGCGCGCATCCTTGCTCGCGGCGCGTACTTCGTTTTCGGTGGCATGCGGATGCGTGCGCAGGTAATCGAGAAGCCACAGCTCGACCGGGTGCACGCGCGCGATATAGCCGCGATCGTTCAGGTTGAACTTATCGACGCCGTACTTCGTGTACAGCTTGGCCAGATCGTCATCGGACAACCCTGCCCCGGACGTATTCTTGAGCGCGGCGCGCATCCGTGCGTCGAACCACGCGAGCGACGCATCGGGCGCGACGCTGCGCAATGCGGTCGCAACGCGCGGTGGCGACTTGCGCATACCGGCGAGCAGCGTATCGAGCGCCGCATCCGGCGACTTGCCCTGGTAGCGCAGATAGAAGCGGTGCAGATAGACGAGGCTTTCCTGATCGGCGAAGCGCAGCAGGTAAGTGCGGCGCAGCCCAGGGTCGCTGAACCAGCGTGTCGAGTCGCCCGCCGTCGCGACCATCTCGTAGTGGACGATATCGCGCATCAGCCGCACGAAAACCAGGTTGACCGAGTGCTGGAACGCCTCGCGCACGGTCAGGATCCGGCCGTTGTCGCTACTTTCAAAGTTAGTGAACGTCTGCGCGCCGCCGCCGGTGTAAAAGACTTCGCCGGGACTCGCCGAATACTTGCGCTCGACCGCCGCATCGAGCATGGCGGCGAGCGACCGGTCGTTCGTCTGCGACAGATAGTCGATCGCCCAGCGTGTGAGCGGATCGAACGCATCGGGCGTCACGCGTTTCAGTTCTGCCGCGGAAAGCGAGGCGTAGCGCGCGTGGAGCGCCGTGACGATCTGCAGGTAGGTGATCACGGTGCGCAGCTTTGCCGTCGATCCGAGGTTCAAGCGCGCACCGCGGCTGATATCGAACGGCCGGTCCGCACTGTCGGTCTGGACGCGCAACAGGTCGGCGCCGCCCTGCCGCTCGAAGAGGGTAAAGCTGAACGTGATCTTCGACGGATCGTCGCCGGGGCGCAGCATTTCGAAGCCGTAGAGACCGGCCGCTTTCGCACCATCGACCGTCGTCGCGGCCGCAAGCTTGTCGGCCACGGCGCGCTGGACCGTATCGTCGAGCGTCGAATGCGCCGTCAGATCGAGTCGATCGACGTCGTAGACGCTCGGCAGACCGAGCGCGCTTTGCAGGCGTGCGCGCAGCAGCGTGACGGCTTTGCGCGCGATGAACGAGCGCTCGGGCTGCGGGGGCGTGGCGTGACGCAGCTCAAGGCGGCTCGCAAGTGCGGCATCGCGCAGCGGCGTTGCGATGACGCCGTTGGCCGCGAGCACGCGAATGTAGCTGTCGGTCAGGCGTTCGAGACCGCCTGGGTTGCGTGCGAGAAAGTACGACGGGGCCCGTTGCGCGATCAGGAGCGAGAGCGCTTGTTTGAACGCGAGCGCTTCATCGGCGAGCACGGCCGGCGGTGTCTCCGTGTTTCCCGTCTCCGCGCTTGCCTGCCGCAGCAGCGTGTTGACTTCGCCGAAATCCCGCCCATACCAGGCGACCAGGCCGTCGCCGAGCCCTTCGACCTCGCCGATTCTCGGCTGGGCGGCGAGCGGCACCGTGTTCAGGTAGTGCACGACGATCGCCTTGCGCGTGTTCATCGTGTCTTCGCCGCCCAGATAGGCGCGCACGGAGGCCGATGCGATCTGTCTGAGCTTCTCGGGCGGCGTTGCCGTGCGTCCGCCGGGCGAATGGCGGAATTTTTCGATTTGCGTCGCGAGCGTGCTTCCGCCCGGCGTGGCCTGATGCCGGTTCAGAAAGCGCAGGCCCTGATCGGTCAGCGCGCGGCCGAACCGGCCCCAGTCGATCGCCGGGTTGCGGTGCGGCTCGCTCGCATCGAGCAGATAGCGGTCTTCGATGAAAGTCAGCGCGGCGACGACAATGGGCGGCACCGACTCGAAATCGTCATACGCAAGCGCGGGGTAGCGCGCGGAAAACACGCGCTCGCCGCGCGCGTCGAACAGCTGCAGTCCGGCCTGGTCCTTTTCGGGGTAGGCGACGAAGAGCCCGTCGTCTGCCAGCCCGATCATCCGGGCCGAGTCGCGCGCCTGGCTCGTCACCGCATACCCGCGCGCATCGAGGCGCTTCGTGAATTCGGCCAATCTACCGTAGCCAAGCCGCAAGTCATAAGGGCCGCCGTGCGAAGGGAACCGGATTTGGTCGCTGGGTCCGTCGCCGACCGAGAAGGTCACTTCGCGACCGATGCGCGAGAGATAGCGCGCCTGGAGCCGCGAGGTCTGCATTTCCTTCGCGACGAGATAGGCCCCGACGCCGAACAGGCACGCCGCAACCGCAACGAGAAGCCATTTCAATCGCTCGCCGGGCGACATCGTGGCAATGGCGCGCAACGGCTGGCGGGCAAGCGGGCGGTTCATGGCGGCGGCTCCTCGGGCCTCGTGCGCAAGCATTCGCGTGGCGCACGCTGATGACTAGTTTAACCATGCCTGCGCGCGTTTGCGCACTATGTGGTGTCCTCGCGCACGAAGCGGGCCCGAGCACCGTGTGACGGGCCGGAGCCGCCTGCCGCCGCGCCTGAACCCGGTGACCCGCCCAGCGAATCATTTGGGGGCTGTAATCTTGACCGGCGCGGTGGGCACTTTTAACGGATAGGTATTAATTTCTGCTTGAGATTACGTAGTCGTTTAAACCTTGGATCAGACAAATCTTTAATCGATAAAAATATGAGATGATTGCGGCGCTTTAATTCCGGCTTAACATTTCGCTTTCAATCCATGGAAAGCGGTTGCGTGTCCTGAATTAAGCCGCTGTCGTCGGTATTACGCTCGGTGGCGATGCCGGTAACGGTGAAGCCGGGCCGGAATGCCGGCGCGGGTAGTGCCCGGAGGTTTTCCGATTCGGGCAAATAGTGTTTTCCGGTAGTGAAAAAGAGAGCCTTTGGCACGCGTCTCCTTCGAGAGCCGAACGCGCGGTGCGCAACACCGCACGCGGCGGAGGCCGTGCCGGGATGTCGATACTTCGGCCGCGTGTTTGCGGTCGTTCCGGCACCGCGCGAGAGGTGCGAGCACCGCGCGCGAAGACAAGGAGGCATAAATGAAAGGATGGGCCGAGGAATTGCTGCAGGCGTTGAACCACGCCGACTCCGAAACCGCGATCTATGCGCATGTCGAAGCGGCGGCGCGTACGCTGGGTTTCGAATTCTGCGCCTATGGACTGAGGGCACCGTGGCCGCTGTCGAAACCGCGGACAAAGTTGCTGAACAACTATCCGGTACCGTGGCAGAAGCGCTATCAGGAAGCGCGTTACATCGAGATCGACCCGACCGTGCAGCATGCGCGCCGCTCGCAGCAGCCGTTGCTTTGGAGCGATGCGGTCTTTGCGAAGGTGCCGCAGATGTGGAGCGAGGCACAGGCGCACGGGCTGCGCTATGGATGGGCACAGTCCGCATTCGACAGTTGCGGGGTCGGCGGCATGTTGACGCTGGCCCGCTCGAGCGAACCGCTCGGGGCCGCCGAGCTCGCTGAAAACGAGATCAAGATGCGCTGGCTTGTCAGTACGGCGCATCTGTCGTTCAAGCGCGTGCTGATGCCGTCGCTCATGTCGGATCCCGAACGCGGGCTGACCGATCGCGAGGTGGAGGTGCTGAAATGGGCGGCCGACGGCAAGACGTCAGGCGAAATCTCGAAGATTCTCGTGATCTCGGTGGACACCGTCAACTTCCACGTCAAAAACGCGGTCACGAAGCTCAAGACGACGAACAAGACCGCTGCCGTAGTGCGTGCCGCGATGCTCGGTTTGCTCCATTGAGGCAGGGCGACGCCCGTACAGCGTGACTCAGGCGTCGCCCGGCGCGCGCAGCTTCGGTTCGGTGAATTTGCCGAACTCTACGCTGAGCCGATAGCGCTGCGCGATGCGCAGCGCCGCATACGTTGCACTCGTCGCATCGTGGAAGTCGAGGAACGGTTGCTCGTTGCCCTGATCGTCGGTCAGATAAATGCAGAAGAACTGGGGGAGGCGCGCTTGCAGCGCCGCTTCGTCCGCGAGCATGCTGCGGGCGGTCAGGGCCTCGATCGGGCTTGGTGCGCCCGTGCCGTCGGCGCGGCGCACGCCATGTACGGCCAGCCGCTTGCCTGTGCTCAACCGTTCACGCAACTGTGCGACGGCCTCTGCGCGCAGCGGTTCGAGACAGCCGAGCGCCTGGAAAACATCCCCGGAAGAATCGGCGCTGGCCAATGGCGCCGGTGTCGGCTTGTTATCTGCTTCGAGTGGACTAGTCGTCATTACTTTATTGCTCGGACGAAAACGATTCTAAATATTATTTCTGATATCGCAACATAATCGCACCTGCAATGCTTCTTGCTCGGAACATATAAAGGCCGCCGGTCGCTGTCAAGTCCGCCCATCAATCCATTCCAATTCATGGATTGAATGTGGCAAGTTTAACCGGAAGCGGATGCGGGAATTGGTAATTGTTGGATCGATTGGCGTGACGATTGGATTGGTGCGCTGCGTCAATTGCAAAATGAAAGGGATGTCAATAGGGCGAGCAGCGTGTCCGGTGCGAGATAACGGCAGAAGCACCAAGAGATAAAAAGGCCCACACCAAGCGCTGCCAGGCAGCGTGGCATGGGCAGGTGCGGTACGAGGCGGCGCGCACTCATGCGGCCCTGCCGCCGAGAACCGGTGCGGCCGAGCTGCGCGCGGCGTCGTCGATCGGCAGGTGCAGCAAGCCGGCGCCGATGCCGAGCGCGATCGAGGCGTACCAGAGCGGCGCATACGAGTGCGTCGCATCGAAGACGAGGCCGCCGAGCCAGACGCCAAAAAACCCGCCTAACTGGTGGCCGAGGAAGACGAAGCCGAACAGCGTCGCGATGTAGCGTACGCCGAACACCTGCGCGACGATGCCGTTCGTCAGCGGGACGGTACCGAGCCAGAGAAAGCCCATGACGGCCGCGAACAGATAGACGCCTGCCGGCGTCAGCGGCAACCAGACGAACACCGCGGTTGCTGCCGCACGCGTGAAATAGATTGCGGATAGCAGGTATTTGCGCCGCCAGAGGCCGCCCGCGTGCCCGAACAGGTAGGTGCCGAAGACGTTGGCGAGCGCGATCAGTGCGAGCGCGGCGCTGGCGACGCGCGCGGGCATGCCGTGATCGAGCAGATACGCGGGCATATGCGCGCCAATGAACGCCAGTTGAAAGCCGCAGGCGAAGAAGCCGGCGTTCAGGAGCCAGAAGCCCCGGTGCGTCAGCGCCTCGCGCAGCGCGACGAACAACGCGCCGCGCGGTGGGCTGGCGTCGGCATGCAAGCCGGCGTCAGTCGTCTTGCCGGTGTCGGCCTTACCGGCGCGCTCGCGCAAACAGGCCGCGAGCGGGGCCAGCAACGCCATCAACACCGCCAACACGACGAGCGCAGCGGCCCAGCCTTCGCGCGAAATGAGCCCCTGCGCGAGCGGGACCATGCAGAACTGCCCGAGTCCGCCGATCGCGCCCGCCGCGCCAAGGGCCCAACTGCGGCGGCGTGCGTCGACGAGGCGGCTCAGCGCACCGTAGATCGCGCCGAAAGCGGTTCCGGACAACGCAACGCCGACAACAAGACCGGCGCCGAGCGTATAGACGCCGAGCGTGCCTGCCCGCGCCATCAAAAGCAGCCCGGCGGCGTAGGTCAGGGCGCCGGCCGCGATGACGCGCCCTGAGCCGAACCGGTCGGCGATCATGCCCGTGAGCGGTTGCGCGAGCCCCCAAAGCAGGTTTTGAAGCGCCAGGGCGAAACCGACGGCTTCGCGCGACCACCCGTGTGCAAGCGTGATCGGCGTCAGAAAGAGTCCCTGTACGTGCCGCACGCCGAGCGCGGCACCCATCAGCACGCCGCCGGCCAGCACGAGCATGCCGGGATGCCGGCGCGTGCCCTGCATGCGAGCGTTGTTCAGTTCGTTCATCGAATGCTCCGTTGTCGTCGCGCACGTGGCACAGATGCGCGTGTCGAGGCCACGCACCGATTAG
>CBJMQH010000284.1:0-7143 GCA_966431825.1 uncultured Trinickia sp. | reverse complement strand
CGGAGTTACTGCATTTTGGACGGCCATTACCTGGCGAGCGTTTGAACGCGAAACCATGCGGCAAGGGTTGATCGGGCGGCTCTACGAAGAAGGCGAAACTTGCATTAATTTCTCCAGTGAATCGGATAACATCACTGCCATGCTCCAGGGCTTACCGGGCTCGTCGATTGCCATCCCTGCCAGCCTCGTGTCCGCACTGGGTCCGGTGGTGCTCGCGTACACCATCACCTCCAGTCACGGGTCGGCCGCCAGCTCCGGGCCGCACGGGCTTTTCATCTTCCTCTCGATCTTGAGCGTTCCTGCTACGTGCTGGCTTCTCACGAAATTTTTCATCCGGCTCGCCTATTTTCACATCTATCTGCCGCTTAAGCTCGAACGCGCAACGGGGAAGAAGGTCATTCTGGATGCCTGATCTAACTCCATAAAATTTATTTGCTTGAGGCATTCCATTGAAACACGTCCGACATTTACAGCACGAAGCCCCAAGTCCTGCCGCGAAATCAAGGTTCGATGGTTACCTGATTGCCGCTAAGCTCGGCCTTCCGATAGGACTGCTCCCGGCGGGCGGGTACTGGCTTGCGTTCTCTGCTTTCGGAACTTCAAAACTACCCTGGAAGGCTGCCTTAGCGATTGCGCTTTTATCGCCAGCAACAATCTACACTCATCATTACCTGAATCGACACAGGAGAAGTTTGATCTTCGCAGGGCTAGCCATGTCACTCGGGACTCTACCAATGTGGTCAATGCTCGGATCCTATTGGCTATTCTATTTCGGATTCGCGCCGATCCCCGCCGCGATTCGCGCAGCATCGCTAACACTCAGCCTCGCGATCGTGTGTTCATGGGCATTCCTATCCTGGCGCGCGTTCTCTCGCGAGGCTACCAGGCCGGATGTAATAAGCAGAATATATCGCCAGGAAGGAAATCGATTCGTTTTTTCGCACGAATCGGACCTCATTACCGCCGTGATGAAAGCGCCAGGGTCATCAATAGTGATACCGGCCGGTCTCCTGTCGGCGCTAGGCCCTCTTGTTCTTGCGTACACGATCGTCTCAGGCCACACCTCCGACACGAATGGTGGCCCGCATGGTGTATTTATCATCCTTTCGATCTTGAGCGTGCCGATGACCTGCTGGCTACTCACCAGCTTTTTCGTGCGTTTCGCCTACTTTTACATTTATTTCCCACTCAAACTCGAACGCTCGACCGGAAAAAAGGTGGTTCTCGAAGCATAACGGCGTGGTGCTCGATCGAGCGCCACGCAAACATCGGCGGCCGCAGCGCCCACCGCCTACCCCCCCTCACCGTCCATAGCCGCCGCCACCGCCTCAACCCGTGCCTGATGCACGGCGTCCTTGATCTTCGCAGGCTCCCCGGCACACGCCTTCGCCACCGCCCCCGCATCCACCCCAAGCGCGGCCGCCAACGCCACGCGCAGCCGCTCAGCCTGCGGATACTCACGCGTCTCGAACCCGAGCCGCCCCCGCGCATCCGATTCGCAAGCCTGCAACAACTCCGCGAACCGTGCCGGTTTGCGCAGCGCATCGCACCGCTCCAACAGCCTCACGAGCGCGGCCGGCCCCATCTCCATCACGCGATGCATGTTCCCGTGCTCGCGCGCCACCGTCACCGCAAGCTCACGGCAGTCGTTCGGTACACGCAACCGCTCGCACAACGGCTTGAGCAGATCGACACTGCGCGCCTCATGCCCAAGATGCCGCGGCAACACATCGGCCGGCGTCGTCCCCTTCCCAAGATCGTGCGTCAACGCCGCAAACCGCACCGGCAACGCATACCCGCGCGACGCCGCATAGTCCACGACCATCATCACGTGCACGCCGGTATCGACCTCGGGGTGATAGTCGGCTCGCTGCGGCACGCCGAAGAGCGCATCGATCTCGGGCAGGATCCGCGCAAGCGCCCCGCACTCGCGCAACATCAAGAACATGCGCGAGGGCTTCTTCTCCATCAACCCGCGCGACACCTCCTGCCAGACACGCTCGGCCACAAGCGCATCGACTTCACCCGCCTCGACCATCCGCCGCATCAACGCCAACGTTTCAGGCGCCAACGTGAAATCCGAGAACCGCGCAGCAAACCGCGCAGCCCGCAGAATCCGCACCGGATCCTCGGCAAACGCCACCCCGACATGCCGAAACCGGCGCGCCTCAAGATCGGCCTGACCACCGAACGGATCGATGACAGGCCCGGTCAGTTCGCCGTCGGGCCGCACCTCGCGCGCCATCGCATTGATCGTCAGGTCGCGCCGCTCCAGGTCCTGCTCGAGCGTCACATCGGGTGCGTAGTAGAACTGAAAACCGTGATACCCGGCGGCCGTCTTGCGCTCGGTACGCGCAAGCGCGTACTCCTCGTGCGTGCTTGGGTGCAGGAACACGGGAAAGTCCTTCCCCACCGGCCGGTAGCCCTGCGCAATCATCTGCTCCGGCGTTGCGCCAACCACGACATAGTCGCGGTCGACCACAGGCACGCCGAGCAGCGCATCGCGAATGGCCCCCCCCACTGCATAAATCTTCATGCGAACATCCCGCTGCACTCAATACACAAGCACGCGCGTCTCGCGCTCTGCAGCCTCGATCCACTCGCGCACGGCCGGCACAGCCTTCACGCGCTCCATGTAACCCTGTGCCGCCTCGGAAAGCGCCGGCGCATAGCTCGTGAAACGCATCACCACGGGCGCATACATCGCATCGGCAATCCCGAACTGCTCGCCAAACAGGAACGGCCCGCCATAACGCTTCAGACAGTCGCTCCAGAGCGCATCGATGCGCGCCACGTCGGCCAGCGATTCGGGGCTCGCCCCCTTGCCCGGCGCACGCAGCCGGATATCCATCGGCATTGCATTTCGCAGCGCCGAAAAGCCGCCGTGCATTTCACTCGCCACCGCCCGTGCGTGCGCACGTGCCCTCGCATCGGTCGGCCAAAACCCCTTCTCCGGATACTGCTCCGCCAGCGTCTCGAAGATGGCAAGCGATTCCCACACCGATTGTCCGTCGTCCAGAACGAGACACGGCACGCGTCCAGAAGGCGAATACGCGCGAATACGTTCTGTCGTATCGGGCTGCTTCAGCTCGATCAGCACGTCCTCAAATGCAAGCCCCGCGTGGCGCATCAGCACCCACGGACGCATCGACCATGACGAATAATTCTTATCTCCGGTTATCAGTTTCATATTGGATCGAGAGGCAAATGAAGCGTTGAAGGAAAAGCAAACGGAATAGCGCGCCTATTGGCGGGGCCATTGGAAGCTCCGCATGCGTCAGAGACCCAACACATTAGCGCATCAGCGCCCGGCACTGGCACGAAATGCGCTGTATCGCGAATTCGCCGCGGTGAGATAAGCCGGCGCGATCGCCTCGATCGCCACCGGTTCGAGACCCAGCTCGGGCGCAAGCGGCTCGCTCATCACCGCGTCGCACGTCATCGAAGCCAGGTTGTCGCGCGTGATCACGGGCGCACCGGGCAGCGATTCGAACGCCATCGCCTGCATATAAGCCAATGCATCGGGCAACCGAACGATCCTGGCCTGCCGCCCGACCACTTCACCGGCATACCGAACCAGCGCTTCGAGCGTATAAACGGCCGGCCCGCCCAATTCGTAAGTTCGGCCCTCCGCCTCGTCGAGGTCGAGCGTATTGACGATCGCCTTGGCGACATCGCCCACATAAACAGGCTGAAATTTCGCGTCGGGTTTGGCGAGTGGAATGACCGGGAAGAAACGCTGCAGCAGCGCGAAGGTGTTCAGAAAACGGTCCTCAGGCCCGAACACCACGGAAGGCCGGAAGATCGTCGTTGCGAGCCGAGCCGCCCCGCGCACCGATTTCTCGCCGTCGCCTTTCGAGCGCAGATACATGCTCGGCCCGTTCGGATCCGCGTTGATCGCCGACAGATGAACCAGCCGATGCACGCCCTTGCCCTCGCACGCAGCGGCAACCTTTGTCGGCAACTCAACGTTGACCCTGGCGAAGTCGGCGCCATACGGATTGCCGCGCCTGCCGTTGAGTGTACCGACGAGATTCACGACCGCATCGGCCCCTTCCACGAAGCGCGCGAGCTCGAGCGGATCGAACACGTCCAGCTCGATCACATCGAGCGGGAGCAGCGTGAGGTGTGCCGCATGATGGCGCCGACGCGTGGCGATGCGAATCTGCTTGCCCGCCTGCACGAGCGCGTTCGCCAGATGAGACCCGATGAACCCGGAACCGCCGATCAACGCGATGGTTTGATGTCGCATACTGGACTCCGCCTCCTCGATAGGGACTGCCGTTCAATGCAATCCGCACACGCTTAAGTCAAGGCGGCGGTCGATACGGCGGCAGGGCTTCGTTGCCTTGCACGACGAAGCCCCACGCAGCCGAAGCCGAAGTCGTTCAGTTCGGCAGAATCACGCCGAGGCGCGCCTTCAGCGATTGCGGGCGGCCTTCGAACAACGCCGCGTAGTACACCGTGTTGGAGAGCACGTTCTTCACGTAGTCGCGCGTCTCGTTGAACGGGATCGTTTCAGCAAAGATCGCGCCCTCGACGGGCCGCTGCAGCCGGCCCTGCCATTGGCGCGGACGCCCGGGCCCCGCGTTGTAGCCGGCCGTGGCCAGCACGGCAGAACCGTCGAACTGATTGTAAATCATCGACAAATAGCTCGTTCCGAGCAAAATGTTCGTATTGATATCGTTCATCTGCTCGCGCGAAAGCGCCCCGAGCCCGATCTTGCGCGCGACCATTTGCGCCGTACCCGGCATCAATTGCATCAACCCGCCTGCTCCCACCTCCGAACGCGCATTGATGATGAACCGCGACTCCTGCCGAATCAAACCGTACGCCCATTCCACGTCAAGCCCATTCGTCTGCGCATCGCGCTCGACAACATCGCGGAACGGCGACAGGTAACGCAACGAGAAGTCATGCTCGGCCTGCGTCTTGTCCGCCGTATTCACGGTCCGGTCGTATAACTCGATGCGGCGCGCATATTCGGCCGCAGCGAGCAACTGACGGTCGGTCATGTTGCGCAGCGGCCAGTTCCACTCGCGGTTGCCTTCCAGCCGCAGATTGAGCGCGTAAAACCGCCGCGCCAGCTCGAACCCCGGCGTATGGCTCGCCGCGTCGACCTCTGCATCGGTCACCGCAGTCTTCGGCGGCAATGTGATCTTGCGCCCAAGTTCCTCGGTCGCCAGCTGGCCGTAGAAGTCGTAGCCCGATGCGATCCGTTCGAACTCCTGATCGGCTTGTTGCTTGTCGCCCGGCTGCCCACCCTGGCCGGCCGAGGCAAGCTGCTTGACCGCCCGAGCATGCCAGTAGACCCAGGCCGGCTGGTTGCGCAGCGCCGACGGCATCTGCTCGGTCGACCATCGGACCATCGACCAGTCGCCCGCGAGCAACGCGCTGCGCGTACGCCATTGGTAGGCCGGGTACGACAGCGGCGCGTTGGCCGACAGACGGAACCAGTCGAGCGCACCGGGCGTTTGCCGCGCGGCCGCCTGATATGCGATCGTGCCCCAGCCGATCGCACGCTCGGCCAAGGTCAACGAGGGCGCGATCGGCGCGAACGCCGCCGCAGCCGTGGCTGCATCGCTGCGCGCCATCGCCGTGACCGCGAGCAGCACGAGCTGATGTGAAGCGGCATCGGGCTTGACGCCCTTTGCGAGGAAAAGCGGCGGCGCGCTCGTCGCCTGATCGAGCGCCGCAGCATCGGGACGCTGCGCGCCGAGCGCATCGACGAGCTTGCTGCCGACCGAGCCCGCAGCCTGCTCGTAGGCGAGTCGGATCTGCTGCCAGACGTCGTCGGACGTGAACTGCCCACGCGCGGCCAGCGCCGTGACGAGATCGACGCAGCCGTCGCCGTAATAGCGCGGCTCGACGAGCAGCGCCCGCGCCGAATCGGCCACGTTCTCGCCACGCGAAGCGCGCGATTCGAGCGCATAGCACTTCACCTGCGTATCGTCGTTCAGGACGAAGCGGGCGTACTGCGCGTCGAAATTGCGCCAGTCGTGGCGCGCCCCGAGCACGAGCAGATAGTCGTTGCGCAGCCGGTCGCCGATCGCTTCGCCGTCGTGTCGCTGCAGGAACGACAGCACCGGCGTATCGGGCGCATCGAGCCGCGCGTGGCCGCCGCTGTCGAACAACTGCGGCTTGAGCTGGAAGTACTCGAGGTACGACGGCGCAGGATAGTCGGGAATCGAAGCGGCCAACTGCGCGGCGCGCGCTGCGTCGTTGTTGCGGGCGGCTTCGCGCAATTGAAGGAAGATCTGGTCGTCACCGAGCGGAGCTGCGGGACTGGCGGGGCGGCCGGCCGACGCCGTGCCGCATGCGACGAGCGCCGCCGCGGCAAGGACGGAAGCGGCCGCGCGATATACTCGGGCGAGGCGTTTCGACATCGTGGTGGGTGGAGCGAAAAATTGAGCGAAAGCATAGCACGCAACGTCACGGCGCAATCTAAAGCCGCGCTGCGCAAATCGTTGCTGGAGGCGCGTCTCGCGGCGGCCACGGCCGGCACGACAAACGCCGCGCTCGGTGCACGGCTGCGCGAAGCCCTCGCGCATTTTGCCCCGCACACCGTGGGCTTCTACTGGCCGCTGCCGGGCGAGTTCGACGCACGCGACACAATTCAGGCATGGCTCGCAGCCGACGTACGCCGGCAAGCGGCGCTTCCCGTGATTGCGGTCAAAGGGCAGGCACTGGCGTTTCACAGCTGGGCGCCCGACACGCCGATGCGAAGCGGCCACCACAAAATCCCGGAGCCCGACGGCACGCCCTCCGTCCTGCCCGACCTGCTTTTGATTCCCTGCGTGGGCTTCGACGGCGACGCCTATCGCCTCGGCTACGGCGGCGGCTACTACGACCGCACGCTCGCCGCATGGCCCGAGACGGCAAGGCCGGTCACGGTCGGGCTCGCCTACGAAGCGTGCCGGATCGACTCGCTCCCGCGCGAGTTGCACGACATTCCGCTCGATGCGATCGTAACGGACAAAGGCATGCGGATTTCGAAGACGGCAGTCTGAAAGACGGGCATGGCGGGGCGCGGCTGAAAGGGTCCCGATGTATCAAGCGTCGGAGATCAGAAGGCCGGAAGGTAAGAACCGGTATCGATATCAGAGCGACGCGGCCGCGCGCGCCGCGGTATCGTAGAGCCCG
>CBJMQH010000283.1:0-7152 GCA_966431825.1 uncultured Trinickia sp. | reverse complement strand
TCGGCGCCGCGTCCGGCGGCCAGATCGACAACGACCGAACCGGGGCGCATGGCCTGCACCGTTTCGGCCGTGATCAAGGTCGGCGCATCGCGCCCGGGAATCAGCGCCGTCGTGATGACGATATCGGCCGCTTTCGCGCGCTCGTGCACCTGTTGCGACTGGCGCGCGAGCCAGCTCTGCGGCATCGGCCGCGCGTAGCCTCCGACACCCTCCGCTGCGTCGCGCTCTTCCTGCGTTTCGTAGGGAACGTCGATGAACTTGGCGCCCAGCGATTCGATCTGCTCCTTGACGGCCGGACGCACGTCGGACGCTTCGATCACCGCGCCCAGACGCTTGGCGGTCGCGATGGCCTGGAGGCCGGCCACACCGGCGCCCAGGATCAACACACGCGCCGCTTTCACGGTGCCGGCTGCCGTCATCAGCATCGGCATGAAGCGCGGGTAATGCGCAGCCGCCACGAGCACGGCCTTGTAGCCCGCGATATTGGCCTGCGAGGAGAGGACATCGAGCGATTGTGCGCGCGTGGTACGCGGCGCCGCTTCGAGCGCGAACGCGGTCAGGCCGGATTCGGCGAGCCGCGCCGCCTGTGCGGCGTTGAACGGCTCGAGCATGCCGACGAGCACGCTGCCGCGCTTCATCAAGGCAAGCTCGGTCTCGGTCGGCGCCTGGACTTTGAGGACGAGCTCTGCGGACAGCGCGGCGGCCGCATCGACGAGTTCGGCCCCGGCCGCAACGAAGGCTTCGTCGGTGAAGCTTGCGGCGTTGCCGGCCCCTTGTTCGATCGTGACGCGATGCCCTGCTTTGACGTACTTCTTGACCGTCTCGGGCGTCGCGGCCACGCGCGTCTCATGTTCGCGCGTCTCGGCTGGCACTCCGATGTGCATCGTGCATTCCTCCTCGGCTTCTCGTGCCTCGTTGGCGAGGCAAGGCGAAGACGGCCGGCCCTGAACGCCGGCTCCATCCTCAAACGCAAAACAATGTTGCGGCTCAGATACGGCTGACTCGGGTGCTGCGGCTTGGGTGCTACGACATCGGTATGGCGCTTCGTGCGGGCTGCGACCGGCTTCGGGCACGCAGCGCACGAAGCGTCACTTTAACCGAACTCCGGGCGCCGGACGAAAATACGTGCCAGACGAAGCCGTCTTCCCCGGCGCGCATCCAAGCGACCGAGGACGGCGTAGGAGGCGCGCTTTCGCGGCAGGCCGGGCGGCCAGCCTGTAAAATGCCGGGCATGAAACAGGAACGCTGGACTCCGCGGGTAACCGTTGCGGCCGTCGTCGAACACGATGGCCGTTTTCTCGTCGTCGAGGAAGAAACGTCGGACGGGCTGCGCATCAATCAGCCCGCAGGCCACCTGGAACCGGGCGAGACGCTCGTTCAGGCCGTCACGCGCGAAACGCTCGAGGAAGCGGCGCATGTGTTCGCGCCCAGTTCGCTCGTCGGGGTGTATATGACGCACATCGACAAGCCGGACGGCCGCAGCGCCACCTATCTGCGCTTCACGTTCTGCGGTTCGGGCGTGAATATGCCGGAACCGCATGCGCTCGACGCCGGTATCGTGCGCACGCTCTGGCTCACGCCCGACGAATTGCGCGCGTGCCGCGAGCGGCACCGTACGCCGCTCGTCATGCGCTCGGTCGAGGACTACCTCGCGGGCAAGCGTTTTCCGCTCGACTTCATCCATACGGAGTCGGTCGGCCCTTCTTCTCAGTAATTCAGTCAGTGCGCGGTATTCGATGAGCAAGCAAAAAGTGGTGGTCGGGATGTCGGGCGGCGTGGATTCGTCGGTAACGGCCTGGCTGCTCAAGGAAGCAGGCTACGAGGTCGTCGGCCTCTTCATGAAGAATTGGGAAGACGACGACGACAGCGAATACTGCTCGACGCGGCAGGACTGGATCGATGTCGTCTCGGTCGCCGATCTGATCGGCATCGACGTCGAGGCCGTGAACTTCGCAGCCGAATACAAGGATCGCGTGTTCGCAGAATTCCTGCGCGAATACTCGGCCGGCCGTACGCCGAACCCCGATGTGCTTTGCAACGCCGAGATCAAGTTCAAGGCGTTCCTCGATCACGCGATCTCGCTCGGCGCGGAAACCATCGCGACGGGCCATTACGCGCGCGTGCGCGAAGCCGACGGTCGCTTCGAGCTGCTGAAGGCAAAAGATCTGACGAAAGATCAGTCGTACTTCCTGCACCGGTTGAATCAGGCCCAGCTGTCGAAGACGTTGTTTCCGCTCGGCGAAATTCCGAAGACCCAGGTACGCGAAATCGCGGAGCGGATCGGTTTGCCGAACGCGAAGAAGAAGGATTCGACCGGGATCTGCTTCATCGGGGAACGCCCGTTCCGCGATTTCCTGAACCGCTATCTGCCGACCAAGCCCGGCCCGATGAAAACGCCCGACGGCGGGATCGTCGGCGAACACATCGGTCTTGCGTTCTATACGCTCGGCCAGCGCAAGGGCATCGGCATCGGCGGCAGCAAGACCGGCAGCGGCGAGCCGTGGTTCGTCGCCGGGAAAGACATCGCGACGAACACCCTTTATGTCGTGCAGGGCCACGATCATCCGTGGCTGCTTGCACCGACGCTCGAGGCCGGCAACGTCAGCTGGGTGGCGGGTACGCCGCCCGAGCCAGGGATGCGCTGCGGCGCGAAGACGCGCTATCGCCAGACCGATGCCGCTTGCACGTTCGGGGGGCCGTCCGGCTCGCCGTCCGATTCCGGCGACGCGCGGTTCTCGCTTTCGTTCGACGAACCGCAATGGGCGGTCACACCGGGTCAATCGGCCGTGCTTTACGACGGCGACATCTGCCTCGGTGGCGGCATCATCGAAACGGCAAACGCCGGGTCCGCGCTCGAAGCGCGCCGTGCGTAAGCGCCGCCGGACCCGTACGCACCGCATCGCATAGTCGCCCCGGTGCGGCGCGCGCACGCTGCATGTGCGCATTCGCAAGCCATTTGTCATCTGGCGCGATTACACTTGGCCCCTTTTCGGTCACGGCAGCCGCGACGCTGCGCGGGCAATGCCTGCCGTCCTGGAGGCTATTGCCCATGTTCTCGCGTCGTTACTTCGCGCTCTGGTGTGCCGTGCTGCTCACGGTCGCCGTTGCTCTGCTCGCCGAGCGCCACCTCATCGCATGGTGGTGGCTCCTGCCGCCGCTCGCACTGATCGCGCTCGGCGTCGCCGACCTGCGCCAGGCGCGCCACAGCATCCTGCGCAACTACCCCATTGCGGGTCACCTGCGCTTCTTCTTCGAATTCATCCGCCCCGAGATCCGGCAATACTTCGTCGAAGACGATACCGAAGAAAAGCCGTTCTCGCGCGCTCAGCGCAGCATCGTCTATCAGCGCGCGAAGAACGAGCCCGACAGCCGCCCCTACGGCACGGAACTCGACGTGAAGGCGACGGGCCACGAATGGATCAGCCATTCGCTCGCGCCGACGAAGATCGCGTCGCACGACTTTCGCATCGTTGTCGGGGCCGACCGCGCGCATCCGTACTCGATGTCGATTCTGAATATCTCGGCGATGAGTTTCGGCGCCTTGTCGGCCAACGCGATCCTCGCGCTGAACCTGGGCGCCAAGAAAGGCGGCTTCGCGCACGACACGGGCGAGGGCTCGCTCTCGAAGTACCACCGTGAGCATGGCGGGGACATCATCTGGGAGATCGGATCGGGCTACTTCGGCTGCCGTAACGACGACGGTTCGTTTTCGGCCGAGAAGTTCGAGAAGGCGGCGCGCAACCCTCAGGTCAAGATGATCGAGGTGAAGCTGTCGCAAGGCGCGAAGCCGGGCCACGGCGGCGTGTTGCCGGCGGCCAAGATCACGCCCGAAATCGCGGAAACACGCGGCGTGCCGATGGGCCGCGACTGCGTCTCGCCGGCGACCCACAGCGCGTTTTCGACCCCGCGCGGGCTGCTCGAATTCGTCGAGCGCCTGCGTAAGCTCTCGGGCGGCAAGCCCACGGGCTTCAAGCTCTGCATCGGCCACCCGTGGGAGTTCTTCGCCATCGCGAAGGCGATGCTCGATACAGGCATCGTGCCCGACTTCATCGTCGTCGACGGCGCCGAAGGCGGAACGGGCGCGGCGCCGCTCGAATTCGTCGATCACATCGGCGTGCCGCTTCGGGAAGGCCTCTTGCTCGTACACAACACGCTCGTCGGGATCGGCTTGCGCGAGAAGGTGCGCATCGGCGCAAGCGGCAAGATCATCACCGCGTTCGACATCGCCCGGACGCTCGCGATCGGCGCCGACTGGGTCAACTCGGCGCGCGGCTTCATGTTCGCGGTGGGCTGCATCCAGGCCCAGCACTGCAACACGGACCGCTGCCCGACCGGCGTCGCGACGCAGGACCCGGTGCGCCAACGCGCGCTCGACGTGCCGGACAAGTCGGACCGGGTCTTGAACTTCCATCGCAACACGCTGCATGCGCTGCAAGAGCTCGTTCAGGCCGCCGGTCTCACGCATCCGTCCGAGCTGCGCGCACACCACATCGTCCGGCGCGTGTCGTCAGACGAAATCCGCCTCATGTCGCAGGTGCTGAAGTACCTGGAACCGAACGATCTCGTGAACGGCAACTACCGTTACTCGCTGTATGAAAAGTGGTGGCCGGTCGCGAGCAGCGATTCGTTCGCGCCAAAAGCGCTGGCACCGGCGATTTGAAGGAGGGGACGGCCGTCTCCCGAACCGACGGCGCCTCGATTGCGGCGTCGGTGCGCCGCACCGGCCCGCAGCAATCGAGGCGCAGGCCCGGGCCGCGCGCGCGGCGCGCCCGACGGCTCAGTTGGGGATCGTATCGACGAACGATTGGCGCTGCGAGAGCTTCGCGTAATGCTTCTCGAGGTTCGGAAACTTCTCGCGCCAATTGAGATCCGGCATCCGGAAGTCCAGATAGCCGAGCGCACAACCGACGGCGATGTCGGCCAGCGAATAGTGGTTGTTCGCGCACCACGGGTTGCCGGCGAGCCCGCGCGAGATCGCGGACACGCCTTCGTCGATCTTGCGTTGCTGGCGCGCGACCCAGGCGTCGCTGCGCCCGGCGGCGTCGCGCTGCGTCGATTCGAGCCGGATCAGCACGGCCGCATCGAGCACACCGTCGGCCAACGCCTCCCAGCAGCGCACTTCCACGCGCTCGCGCCCTGACTGCGGAATCAGCTTGCCGACCGGCGAGAGCGTATCGACGTATTCGCAGATCACGCGCGAATCGAAGACGGCTTCGCCGTCTTCCATCACCAGGCACGGAACCTTGCCGATCGGGTTGAAGGTGTGAATCGACGTGTCCGGCGACCAGACATCCTCGAGCACGAACTGATAGTCGATCTTCTTTTCGGCGAGCACGATGCGCGCCTTGCGCACGAACGGGCTCGCGTGCGAACCGATTAATTTCATCATCTGCTTTTCTCTCATGAAAACGCCGACCCGCCCGTATGCCGTTCGCTGCCGGCACCTCGTTCGCGACGATCGGCGGCCTGGCTCGCACCGCGTAAGGCCGGGGGCGCGAGCGAGAGTATACCGTCCACGAAGATCATAACTGCGCGCGCCTCCCGCCATGATATCGGCATAAATGGCGCGTGCCCGACTGTCGACGCGGCGCAACATTCGCGCTGCGGCGCTACAATCGCCGCATGAATTCGACAACCGACACCCCGATTGCCATCGACGTCTACCGGGCGCGCCGCGAGCGCGTGCTGGCCGCCCTCGCGGCAGCCGGCGGCGGGCTCGCCATCGTGCCGACCGCACGCGAGGCGCTGCGCAACCGCGATACCGACTACCCGTATCGCCACGACAGCTACTTTTATTACCTGACCGGCTTCTCGGAACCCGAAGGCTTGCTCGTGCTCGATGCACGCGCGCCGGCCGGGGCGCGCGCTTCGATCCTGTTCTGCCGCCCGAAGAACGCCGAGCGCGAGACCTGGGAGGGCTTTCACTATGGCCCCGACGCGGCGCGCGAAGCGTTCGGCTTCGATGCCGCCTATTCGACCGACGAGACCGACACTGTCCTGCCGCGCCTGCTCGCGAACGCGCCGGCCGTGCATTACGGGCTCGCGCAGTCGGCCGAATTCGACGCGAAATTGCGCGGCTGGCTCGATGCTGTGCGGCGCGAAGCGCGCAGCGGCGTCGCCGCCCCGACGGCGCTCGTCGATCTGACGCCGCGGCTCGACGACATGCGGCTCGTGAAAGACGCCCACGAGCTTGCGATCATGCGCCGGGCCGCCGCCATTTCGGCCGAGGGACACCGTCGTGCGATGGCGGCATGCCGCCCCGGCATGCGCGAGTACGAACTCGAAGCCGAGCTGCTCTACACGTTTCGCCGTCGCGGTGCACAAGCGCCCGCTTACGGCTCGATCGTGGCGACGGGGGCCAATGCCTGCGTCCTGCACTACCCTGCCGGCAACGCACGCGTGCAGGACGGCGACCTCGTGCTGATCGACGCGGCGTGCGAGCTCGACGGCTATGCCTCCGACATCACGCGCACGTTCCCGGCCAACGGTCGCTTCTCCGGCCCCCAACTTGCGCTCTATGACATCGTGCTCGCCGCTCAGCAAGCCGCGATCGACGCGACGCGAGCCGGCGTCGGCTTCGAGGTGCCGCACGACGCGGCGGTACGCGTGCTCGCGCAAGGTCTGCTCGACACAGGCATCGTCGATCGCACGCGTTTCGGGTCGGTCGACGACGTGATCGCCGAGCGCGCGTACGCGCCGTTCTACATGCATCGCACGGGCCACTGGCTCGGCATGGACGTGCACGACTGCGGCGACTACCGGGAACGCGGGGCGCCGCCCGATGCGAGCGGTGCATTGCCGTGGCGCACGCTGCGGCCGGCGATGACGCTGACGATCGAGCCGGGCCTCTACGTGCGGGCGGCCGCCGAGATACCCGAGGTGTTCTGGAATATCGGCATCCGCATCGAAGACGACGCGATCGTCACCGAAAGCGGCTGCGAGCTGATCACGCGCGACGTGCCTGTCGCCGCCGATGAAATCGAGGCCTTGATGCGCGACGCGCACGCATCGGCCTGACGCACGAACAGGGCCCCGGCACGACCGGGCCCGCCCCTCTCCCGAAACTATGAAGCCAGCAGCCCCCTCCTCGGCAGAAACGTTTGATTTTTACGTGACGATCGTCGGCGCAAGCCCGAGCGAACTACTCGTTCT
>CBJMQH010000282.1:0-7153 GCA_966431825.1 uncultured Trinickia sp. | reverse complement strand
CGCGGGCGCGGCCCGCTACGATCTGGACCGGTTCGGCGTCGTGTTCCGCCCGAGTCCGCGCCAGTCCGACGTCATGATCGTCGCCTGCACGCTCTGCAATAAAATGGCGCCTGCGCTGCGCAAGGTCTACGATCAGATGGCCGAGCCGCGCTGGGTCATCTCGATGGGGTCTTGTGCGAACGGCGGTGGCTACTACCACTATTCGTATTCGGTCGTCCGGGGTTGTGATCGGATCGTGCCCGTCGATGTCTACGTGCCGGGCTGTCCGCCCACGGCCGAGGCGCTCGTCTATGGCGTGATCCAGCTGCAGGCGAAGATCCGCCGCACGAACACCATCGCCCGTCAATAAGCCCCGAGCTTCCCCACAATATGGCAAGCAAACTCGAGACTCTCAAAGCGAACCTCGAGGCGGCCTTTGGCGGCCGTCTTTCGAGCGTTACCGAAGCGCTCGGCGAACTGACGATCGTCGTCAAAGCCACCGACTATCTGGACGTGGCAAAACGTCTGCGTGACGATCCGACGCTCGCTTTCGAGCAGCTGATCGATCTGTGCGGCGTCGACTACCAGACCTACGGCGAGGGCGCTTATGACGGCCCGCGCTTTGCGGCTGTCCTGCATCTTTTGTCGATCAAGCACAACTGGCGTCTGCGCGTGCGCGTTTTCGCGCCCCATGACGACATGCCGGTTGTGCCGTCGGTCGTCGATGTCTGGAATTCGGTGAACTGGTATGAGCGCGAAGCGTTCGACCTGTACGGCCTCGTATTCGACGGCCACCCCGATCTGCGCCGAATCCTGACCGACTACGGTTTCATCGGCCACCCGTTCCGCAAGGACTTCCCGGTCTCGGGCTACGTCGAAATGCGTTACGACCCGGAAGAGAAGCGCGTCGTCTACCAGCCGGTGACGATCGAGCCGCGCGAAATCACGCCTCGCGTGATTCGCGAGGATCGCTACGGCGGTCTGAAACATTAAGAGGTCGCCATGGCAGAGATCAAGAACTACACGCTCAACTTCGGTCCACAGCACCCGGCAGCCCACGGCGTGCTGCGTCTCGTGCTCGAGCTCGATGGCGAGGTGATCCAGCGCGCCGATCCGCATATCGGCCTCCTGCACCGCGCCACCGAAAAGCTCGCCGAGAACAAGACGTTCATCCAGTCCGTGCCGTACATGGACCGTCTCGACTACGTGTCGATGATGGTCAACGAGCACGGCTACGTGCTCGCGATCGAAAAACTGCTCGGCATCGAAGTGCCGGAGCGCGCGCAGTACATCCGCGTGCTGTTCGACGAAATCACGCGCGTCCTGAACCACCTGATGTGGATCGGCGCGCACGCACTCGACGTCGGCGCGATGGCCGTGTTCCTCTACGCGTTCCGCGAACGCGAAGACCTGATGGACGTGTACGAAGCGGTGTCCGGCGCCCGGATGCACGCGGCCTACTATCGTCCGGGCGGCGTCTATCGCGATCTGCCTGACGCAATGCCGCAATACAAGGCGTCGAAGATTCGCAATGCGAAGGCGCTCGAGCGGATGAACGAGGCGCGCCAAGGCTCGCTGCTCGACTTCATCGACGATTTCTTCACGCGCTTTCCGACCTGCGTCGACGAGTACGAAACATTGCTCACGGACAACCGGATCTGGAAGCAGCGCCTCGTCGGCATCGGCGTCGTGAGCCCGGAGCGCGCGTTGCAGCTCGGCATGACGGGCCCGATGCTGCGCGGCTCGGGTATCGAGTGGGATTTGCGCAAGAAGCAGCCGTATGAAGTCTACGACCAGATGGACTTCGATATTCCCGTCGGCGTGAATGGCGATTGCTACGACCGGTATCTCGTGCGCGTCGAGGAAATGCGTCAGTCGACGCGCATCGCGAAGCAGTGCATCGAGTGGCTGCGCAAGAATCCCGGCCCCGTGATGATCGACAATCACAAGATCGCGCCGCCTTCGCGCGTCGCGATGAAGTCGAACATGGAAGAGCTGATTCACCACTTCAAGCTCTTCACGGAAGGTTTTCATGTGCCCGAGGGCGAGTCGTATGCGGCCGTCGAGCATCCGAAGGGCGAGTTCGGCATCTACTTGATCTCGGATGGGGCGAACAAGCCCTACCGGCTCAAGATTCGTGCGCCGGGCTATGCCCATCTCGCAGCGCTCGACGAAATGGCGCGTGGCCATATGATCGCGGACGCTGTCACGATCATCGGTACGCAGGACATCGTGTTCGGCGAAATCGACCGTTGAGCGCCAGCCGTGTGTCGCGCGCCAAACACGGCGCGCGCCGCATGCGGAGCGCCGGGTCGGAAAGAACGCCGGGTCTGTCGCCATGGGTGGGCAAGCAGGAAAAGGCGGCAGGTTTTCGTTCGGTAGGTATTGAAAGAGTCGTGTCTGAAAATGATCTCAGCTGAAGGCCTGAAAGAAATCGATCGTGCGATCGCGAAGTATCCCGCCGATCAGAAGCAGTCCGCCGTGATGTCGGCGTTGGCCGTGGCTCAAGAGGAGCACGGCTGGCTCTCGCCCGAACTGATGCAGTTCGTGGCCGACTACCTCGGTATGCCGGCCGTGGCCGTGCAAGAGGTGGCGACGTTCTACACGATGTATGAGACGGCGCCGGTCGGCAAGCACAAGATCACGCTCTGCACGAACCTGCCGTGCCAGCTCGGCCCGGACGGCGGCGCCGAGAGCGCGGCCGAATATCTGAAACAAAAGCTCGGCATCGACTTCGGCGAAACGACGCCCGACGGCAAATTCACGCTCAAGGAAGGTGAATGCTTCGGCTCGTGCGGCGACGCGCCCGTGCTGCTCGTGAACAACCACCGCATGTGCAGTTTCATGAGCCGCGAGAAGATCGACCAGTTGCTCGAGGAGCTCTCGAAATGACGTCTTTGCACGATCGCCACATCAAGCCGCTGATTCTCGCGGGCCTTACCGGCGAAAACTGGCATCTCGAAGATTACGTGGCGCGCGGCGGCTACGCCCAGCTGCGCCGCATCATCGAAGAAAAGATTCCGCCCGAGCAGGTCATTGCCGACGTCAAGGCATCGGGTCTGCGCGGCCGCGGCGGTGCAGGCTTCCCGACCGGCCTCAAGTGGAGCTTCATGCCGCGCCAGTTTCCGGGGCAGAAGTACCTCGTCTGCAACTCGGACGAAGGCGAACCCGGTACGTTCAAGGACCGCGACATCCTGCGCTACAACCCGCACTCGCTGATCGAAGGCATGGCGATCGGCGCGTATGCGATGGGCATCACGGTCGGCTACAACTACATCCACGGCGAAATCTTCGAAGTCTATCGACGCTTCGAAGAGGCGCTCGAAGAGGCACGTCGCGCCGGTTTCCTCGGCGAGAACATTCTCGGCTCCGGCTTCTCGTTCGAGCTGTACGCGCATCATGGCTATGGCGCTTACATCTGCGGCGAGGAAACGGCGTTGCTCGAATCGCTCGAAGGCAAGAAGGGCCAGCCGCGCTTCAAGCCGCCGTTCCCGGCGAGCTTCGGTGTCTACGGCAAGCCGACGACGATCAACAACACGGAAACGTTCGCAGCCGTGCCGTTCCTGCTGGCGGTCGGCCCGCAGCAGTATCTGGAACTCGGCAAGCCGAACAACGGCGGCACGAAGATTTTTTCGGTTTCCGGCGACGTCGAGCGTCCCGGCAACTACGAAGTGCCGCTCGGCACACCGTTCGCGACGCTCATGGAGCTTGCCGGGGGCATGCGCGGCGGCCGGAAGATCAAGGCGGTCATTCCGGGCGGCTCGTCGGCTCCCGTCGTGCCCGGTGACATCATGATGCAAACCGATCTCGACTACGATTCGATCGCCAAAGCCGGCTCGATGCTCGGTTCGGGCGCGGTCATCGTCATGGACGAGACGCGTTGCATGGTGCGTTCGCTGCTGCGTCTGTCGTACTTCTACTACGAAGAGTCGTGCGGTCAGTGCACGCCGTGCCGCGAAGGCACGGGCTGGCTCTACCGCGTCGTGAACCGGATCGAGCACGGCGAGGGTCGGCAGGAAGACCTCGCCCTGTTGCACTCGGTCGCCGAGAACATCATGGGCCGCACGATCTGCGCGCTCGGCGATGCGGCGGCCATGCCGGTGCGCGGCATGCTCAAGCACTACTGGGACGAATTCGCTTACCACGTCGAACACAAGCGCTGCCTCGTCGGCGGCCATGCGGGTTCGCCGGCGGCGGCCGCTGCCGTGCCGGCTTGACGGGCGCGAAGCGCGACGCACAGCGGTGTACCTCATCGCCTCATTGCCCCGCACTTGGGCGGTATCGGCGGGCGATGAGCGGGCAACAGATTGAGCGGTAAAAAGGTTAAGGACCATTCACCATCATGGTTGAACTTGAAATAGACGGGAAGAAGGTCGAGGTGCCTGAGGGCAGCATGGTGATCCAGGCTGCCCACAAGGTCGACACGTACATTCCGCACTTCTGCTATCACAAGAAGCTTTCGATCGCGGCCAACTGCCGGATGTGTCTCGTCGAAGTCGAGAAAATGCCGAAGGCTGTGCCGGCCTGTGCCACGCCGGTGTCGGCAGGCATGATCGTGCGCACGACCTCCGACAAGGCCGTCAAGGCGCAGCAGTCGGTGATGGAGTTCCTGCTCATCAATCACCCGCTCGATTGCCCGATCTGCGACCAGGGTGGCGAATGCCAGCTGCAGGATCTGGCCGTCGGCTACGGCAAGTCGGCATCGCGCTACAGCGAAGAAAAGCGCGTCGTCTTCCACAAGAACGTGGGCCCGCTCATCTCGATGGAAGAGATGTCGCGCTGCATCCATTGCACGCGCTGCGTGCGCTTCGGCCAGGAAGTGGCCGGCGTGATGGAGCTCGGCATGCTGGGTCGCGGCGAGCATTCGGAGATTACGACGTTCGTCGGCAAGACCGTCGATTCCGAAATGTCCGGCAACATGATCGATCTGTGCCCGGTCGGCGCCCTCACGAGCAAGCCGTTCCGCTACAGCGCCCGCACGTGGGAGCTGTCGCGGCGCAAATCCGTGAGCCCGCACGACTCCGTCGGCGCGAACATCATCGTCCAGGTCAAGAACAACCGCGTGATGCGCGTTCTGCCGCTCGAAAACGAAGCGATCAACGAGTGCTGGATTTCGGACAAGGACCGCTTCTCGTACGAAGGCCTGAACGGCGACGATCGCCTGACGCAGCCGATGGTGAAGCAGGGCGGTCAGTGGGTCGAAACCGACTGGCAGACAGCGCTCGAATACGTGGCGAAAAGCCTGAAGGGTGTCGCTGCCGATCACGGCGCGAATGCGATTGCCATGCTCGGCAGTGCGCATAGCACGGTCGAAGAATTGTTCCTGCTCAAAGAGCTTGCGCAAGCCGTCGGTACGCCTAACATCGACTTCCGCCTGCGTCAGACCGATTTCTCGGGAGCGCCTGCCGGCGCACCGTGGCTTGGCATGCCGCTCGCGGATCTCTCGCGCGTCGACGGTGCCCTCGTCATCGGTTCGTTCCTGCGTCGCGATCATCCGCTCATCGCATCGCGTTTGCGCCAAGCCGCACGTAGCGGTGCCCAGCTGCATCTGCTGCATGCGACGGCCGACAATTCGTTGATTCCGAGCGCCAAGGCCATCGTTGCTGCGCCGTCGGCATGGCTCGACGCGCTGGCCGGCGTGGCCGCGGCCGTGTCGCAGGCGCGCGGTGTCGCGCTGCCCGAAGGCTTCGGCGGCATCGAAGCGTCGCCCGCTGCACAAGACGTTGCCGCTGCACTCGCCACCGGCGAGCGTCGTGTAGTCCTGCTCGGCAACGCCGTTGTTCAGCACCCCGATTTCGCACGCATCCATGCGCTCGCCGCCTGGATCGCAGAGCAGACGGGCGCCACGCTTGGCTTCCTGACGGAAGGCGCGAATACGGTCGGTGCACATATCGTCGGCGCGCTGCCGGCAGCCGGTGGTCTGAACGCCCGCGAGGCGTTCGAGCAACCGCGCAAAGGTTACGTACTGCTCAATTTCGAACCTGAATTCGACACGGCGAACCCCGCCAAGGCGCTTGCCGCGCTGAAGCAGGCCGAGTCGGTCGTCGTCCTCTCGGCATTCAAGACGGGTATGGAATACGCGGACGTGTTGCTGCCGATCGCGCCGTTCACGGAAACGGCTGGCACGTTCGTCAACGCAGAAGGTACGGTACAGGCGTTCAACGGCGTCGTGCGTGCGCTCGGCGAAACGCGCCCGGGCTGGAAGGTGCTGCGCGTCATCGGTAACGTGCTGGGCCTGCCTGGCTTCGAATACGACACCGCCGATGAGGTGCGCGCCGCTGCGCTGGGCGGCGAAGGCGAAATCGCCGCGCGCCTGTCGAATCGTGCTGCTGCCGCTCCGACGCGCAATGGCGCGCTCGCGAAGGCGGCCGAAGGGCGCTTCGAGCGTATCGCCGACGTGCCGATTTATCACGCCGATCCGCTCGTGCGTCGTGCGCCGTCGCTGCATCTGACGGCGGCTGCTCGCACGGCGAACACGATCGGCCTGCCTGCCGCGCTGTTCGACCAGCTCGGCTTGAAGGAAGGCGACGCGGTGCGCGTGCGTCAGGGCGACCTGTCGGTGGTCGCGCCGGCAGCGCGCGACGCGAATCTGGCGGGCTCGACCGTCCGCGTGTCGGCGGCGACGCCGGCCGGCGCGGCGCTCGGCGGCCTGTTCGGCGATCTGATGGTGGAGAAGGCGTAAATGAGCTTGTTCGATACGATCAACTCGGGCGGCTCGCAGCTGCTTGGCGTCGCGTGGCCCACGGTGTGGACGCTCGTGCGCATCCTCGTGGTAGCGGTCGCGATTCTGCTGTGCGTGGCCTACCTGATTCTGTGGGAACGTAAGCTGATCGGCTGGATGCACGTGCGTCTCGGGCCGAACCGCGTCGGCCCCGCAGGTCTCTTGCAGCCCATCGCCGACGTGCTGAAGCTGTTGCTCAAGGAAGTGATTCAGCCGACCGCGGCATCGCGCTGGCTGTATCTGATCGCCCCGATCATGACCGTGGTCCCGGCGTTTGCGGTCTGGGCCGTGATCCCGTTCCAGGCCAAGGCCGTGCTCGGCGACATCAACGCAGGCCTGCTCTACGTCATCGCGATCTCGTCGATCGGCGTGTACGGCGTGATCCTGGCCGGCTGGGCGTCGAACTCGAAGTACGCGTTCCTCGGCGCCATGCGCGCGGCGGCACAGATGGTG
>CBJMQH010000281.1:0-7178 GCA_966431825.1 uncultured Trinickia sp. | reverse complement strand
TGACGGACCCGTCGCCGGCTACGACGTTCGGCCACTTGGACGCAACGGTCGTGCTCTCGCGCGACATCGCTTCGCTCGGTATCTATCCCGCAGTGGACCCGCTCGATTCGACCTCGCGTCAGATCGACCCGAACGTGATCGGTGAGGAGCACTACACGATCACGCGCGGCGTGCAGCAAACGCTGCAGCGCTACAAGGAACTGCGCGACATTATCGCGATTCTGGGTATGGACGAGCTCTCGCCGGAAGACAAGCTGTCGGTGGCGCGTGCACGTAAGATCCAGCGTTTCCTGTCGCAGCCGTTCCACGTTGCTGAAGTGTTCACGGGTTCGCCGGGCAAGTACGTGCCGCTGAAGGAAACGATCCGCGGCTTCAAGATGATCGTCGAAGGCGAGTGCGATCATCTGCCCGAGCAGGCGTTCTACATGGTTGGCACGATCGACGAAGCCTTCGAAAAGGCCAAGAAGATCCAGTAACGGCCGGGTCTGACACGGCGGGCGCCGGGGTGGCTTCGAAACGCGGTCCTTACCAGGCTGCGACAAGCCCCCGGCGCTCAACCCATACGGTCAACCAGCCTTACATGAGACGGTACTCAACATGGCAACCATCAAAGTAGACGTCGTCAGCGCGGAAGAGCAGATCTTCTCGGGCCAGGCGAAATTCGTCGCGCTGCCGGGTGAAGCCGGTGAGCTCGGTATTCTGCCGGGCCACACGCCGCTCATCACGCGTATCCGGCCCGGTGCCGTGCGCATCGAGGCCGAGAACGGCGAGGAAGAGTTCGTGTTCGTTGCGGGCGGCATCCTCGAAGTTCAGCCGGGCGCGGTGACGGTGCTGGCCGATACGGCAATTCGCGGCAAGGACCTCGACGAAGCGAAGGCCGATCAGGCCAAGAAGCGCGCCGAAGAGGCGCTGCAAAACTCGGGCTCGAATTTCGAATACGCGACGGCGCAAGCCGAACTCGCGTATGCGACGGCGCAGCTCGCAGCGATCCAACGCCTGCGCAAGCTGCGCGGACAGCACTAAGCGCCATGCGGCATGGCGTCGCAACCCGCGACGCTTTTCTCACGTGCGCAACCGACTCGATGCCGCCCGGCGACAAGCCCGGCGGCATTTTTTATTTCTTCGGCACCTGCGACGGGTGCCAGCGCGTCCCAGGCTTTCGTGCGGGTAACCCTCGATGCGGCAGCGCATCAACGGGTGGCAGAATCGACACGCACACGGTTCCGAGCCACCGGCCGACCGAAGACGAGGAGACGAGCGATGGGAACGCAGCTAAAGGATCGCGGCGCGCAGATCGAGCCGAAAGACGGGCTGTCCTACGTACGCGGCACCTGCGATACGCCGCTCTCCGATGCCACCATCGGCCGCTTGCTGCGCGAGACGGCGGAGCGCGTACCCGACCGCCCAGCCGTCGTATTTCGCGAGCAGGGCATTCGCTGGAGCTGGCGCGAGTTCGATCGCGAGGTCGACGTGCTCGCGGCCGGTCTGGCGACACTCGGCATCGTACGCGGCGATCGCGTCGGCGTCTGGTCGCCGAATCGTGTCGAATGGCTGATGACCCAGTTCGCCACGGCGCGCATCGGCGCCGTGCTCGTCAACGTGAATCCCGCGTACCGGCTCTCCGAACTCGAATACGCGCTCAACAAGTCCGGTTGCAAGGCGATCATCGCGGCAGAGCAATTCAAGAGTTCCAACTATCTCGCGATGCTGCGCGAACTCGCGCCTGAGCTTGCGGACGCTCCGCCGGGCGAACTGCGTGCCGCGCGCCTGCCCGCATTGCGCAGTGTCGTGCGCATGGGAGACACGCCGAGCGACGGCATGTTCACGTTTGCCGAAATCGTCGAAAGCGGGCGCGCAGGCGCCGATCGTGAGGCACTGGCCGCGCTCGAGGCCACGCTCGGCGCGCACGATCCGATCAACATCCAGTTCACGAGCGGAACGACGGGTAACCCGAAGGGCGCCACGCTGACGCATCACAACGTCGTCAACAATGCCCGCCATATCGCGCAGGCGATGCGTTTTACGGAGCGCGATTCCCTGTGCATCCCGGTGCCGCTCTATCACTGCTTCGGGATGGTGCTGGCGGTGCTCGCCTGCGTGAGTACCGGTGCGACCATGGTGTTTCCCGGCGAGGCGTTCGATCCCGCGGCGACGCTGGCCGCCGTGTCGGACGAGCGCTGCACGGCCTTGCACGGTGTGCCGACGATGTTCATCGCCGAGCTCGACTTGCCCGACTTCGATCGCTACGACCTTCGCTCGCTGCGCACCGGCATCATGGCGGGTTCGCCGTGCCCGATCGAGACGATGAAGCGCGTCGTGTCCCGCATGCACATGTCGGAGGTCACGATCGCCTATGGCATGACGGAGACGAGCCCGGTTTCGTTCCAGAGCTCGACGTCGGATCCGCTCGAAAAGCGCACGACGACAGTGGGGCGCATTCAGCCGCACCTGGAGGCGCGCATCGTCGACGCCATGGGACAGACGTTGCCCGTCGGGGAGACCGGCGAGCTCTGGACCAAGGGCTACTCGGTCATGCGCGGGTACTGGGAGGACGAGGCGCGCACGCACGAGGCGATCGTCGACGGATGGATGCGCACGGGCGATCTCGCAACCTTCGATGGCGAAGGCTATTGCAACATCGTCGGGCGATTGAAGGACATGCTGATCCGAGGCGGCGAAAACATCTACCCGCGCGAGATCGAGGAGTTCTTATTTCGGCATCCGAAGATTCAAAGCGTGCAGGTGTTCGGCGTGCCCGATGCCAAGTATGGCGAGGAGGTTTGCGCCTGGATCGTGCTGCGTCCGGGCGAGCAGATGACCGAGGAGGACGTGCGCGACTATTGCCGCGGCCAGATCGCGCACTACAAGGTGCCGCGCTACGTGCGCTTCGTCGATCAGATGCCGATGACCGTCACGGGCAAGGTGCAGAAGTTCGTCATGCGCGAGCGCATGATCGACGAATTGAAGCTCGACGCGCCGCCGACAGCTTGAGGGGCCGACAGGCTTGCAAAGCGCGCAGGCAAAAAAAAAGCGGGCCTGTAGCCCGCTAAAAACCACACGCTACGGGGTTAGCGCGAGGAGACCAATGGAGGAACCGACTGACACGAGGTGACGTGTCGGCAACGGCTCCAACAGAGATGCCCCCAGCGGTTCGAAGCGAGTCCCACGTACTCGTGCATCGTGCATAGCTTGCACGATGACAACTCGAACCACATCCGTGTTGAAACCGTTGAAGGCATTGTGGGCGAATTGTACAAGCGACGCGGTAACAAAGTGTTTCAGGTTGTAACGCCCGCCAGATAAGGCTCTGCGGGATTTTTTGCCGCTTTATTGGCCAATTCGCGTCAATGTTTCCGATTAATTCGATGCGTTAATTCATTTTCGCAGAATGCGGTTCGGCATACCGAAAAATCGGACGAAAAGCGTTCCCTGGATCGGCTGCCGGGCATACCATACGCCGCCTGCTGCCCGCACAAAATGACCGATCAGGCCGTGTGGGCGCTGAATTGCCGATCACACTTTTGGCGCATTGCGCCCGAGAACGATGAACGACCCTGTTGTGTTGGAACGCATGCTCAGGCGCGACCGCGTGATCGCGGTGGTGGGCCTCTCGAATCGAGAGCACCGGCCGAGCCATTCCGTTGCCGCCTACATGCAGTCGCACGGCTACCGGATCGTGCCTGTCAATCCCGCCTACGCGAACGATACGGCCGGCGTACTAGGCGAACGCTGCTATGCCTCGCTCTCCGACGCGGCACGCGCGCTCGCCGGCGAAGGCGCGGCCATCGATATGGTCAATGTATTTCGGCGTCCCGAAGAAGTGCCGGCCGTCGTCGACGAGGCCATTGCCATCGGGGCGAAATCGCTCTGGCTCCAGCTTGGCGTCGTGAACGAGCCGGCTGCCGCCCGTGCACGCACGGCGGGGCTCGAAGTGGCGATGGATGTCTGCGTGAAGATCGAGCACGCGCGCTTGCTGGGTGCCACGCATCGGGCAAACGCGCCGGCACCACGCATGCCGTAAGGCCCGAGCGGGGCGCTCACCGAAGAAGCGGCGGCGCGCCCGCACCCGACTACTTCAGCCACTTGTCCGAGACGGACTGAAATTCCCCGGTCGCCCGGGCGAGACGCAGCCACTGGTCGACGTATTGCTGGAAGACGACATCGCCCTGCGGGACCATGTAGGCCTTTTCGCCGTACTGGAACGGCTTGTCCGGATGAATCGAACAGAGGCCCGGGTTCAACTTCTGTTGCAACAGCGTTTCCGATGCGTCGGTCACCATCACGTCGGCCTGACCCGCGAGGATCTGTTTGAAGATCGTGACGTTGTCGGGGTACACGCTCAGGCTCGCGTGCGGGAAATACTGCTTCGCGAAGCGCTCGTTCGTGCCGCCGGGATTGACGACGACGCGTGTGGCGGGCCGGTCGATCTGCTCGATCGTCTGATATTTGTCGACATCGGCGCAGCGCGCGATCGGCGTCTTGCCGTCGACCATGTAGGGCGCCGTGAAGAACACGCGCTTTTGCCGCTCGAGCGTCGTCGAGATGCCGCCTACGGCAATGTCGCATTTCGCGAGGAAGTCGGGCATCAGGTTGCCCCAGGTCGTCTTCACGTAAGTCGTTTTCACGCCGAGCGACTTCGCGAGCGACTCGGCCATGTCGATGTCGATGCCTTCGAATTTGCCGTCCGGACGCAAATACGAATAGGGTTTGTAGTCCCCCGTCGTGCAGACGCGCAGCGTCCCGCTCTTTTGTACGCTTTCGAGCCGCGTGGCCGCGGCTGATTGAGCGTCGGCCGTTGCGCTCTGCGCATAGCTCACCGCCGGCTGGGCGGCGAGCAGGGCCAGCACGGCGAGGGTCAGGCGCGTGGCCGGTGCGGCCGCGCGTTGCTGCGCGCGTCGTTTCGCGATCGCGGGGTGTTCCATGAGGTCTCCTCCTAAGCAAAGCAGCGGGTCCGCTTTGTTCCTTCCGATGATAGCTGCGCCAAAATCGCACATGGAAGCTCGGGCGGCCTCACGCCGCCCGTCCGGTAAAATGCTCGCTTGTTCCGCACTCTCGCGCATCGTCGCATCGACCGTGGCTTCCAATCTGCTCAACGATACCTTCCTGCGCGCACTGTTGCGTGAACCCACCGAATACACGCCGATCTGGCTCATGCGCCAGGCCGGGCGCTACCTGCCGGAGTACAACGCGACGCGCGCACGCGCCGGCAGTTTTCTCGGTCTCGCGAAGAACCCCGACTATGCGACCGAAGTCACGTTGCAGCCGCTCGAGCGTTATCCGCTCGACGCGGCGATCCTTTTCTCGGACATCCTGACGGTTCCCGATGCAATGGGACTCGGTCTTTCGTTCGCGGCCGGAGAAGGCCCGCGCTTCGCGCGGCCCGTGCGCCATGAAGACGACGTCGCGCGGCTCGCCGTTCCCGACATCGACGAAACGCTCGGCTACGTGACCGACGCCGTCCGCGAGATCCGGCGCGCGTTGACCGACGGCGCCGGGCGCCAGCGGGTACCGCTGATCGGGTTTTCGGGCAGCCCTTGGACGCTTGCCTGCTACATGGTCGAAGGCGGCGGCTCCGACGACTTCCGCACCGTCAAGTCGATGCTCTATGCGCGCCCGGACCTCATGCATCGGATCCTCGACATCAATGCGCGCGCAGTCGCGGCCTACCTGAACGCGCAGATCGAGGCCGGCGCACAGGCTGTGATGATCTTCGATACCTGGGGCGGCGCGCTTGCGGACGGCGTCTATCAGCGCTTCTCGCTCGACTACATCGCATCGGTCGTCCGTGGGCTGAAACGCGACCACGACGGTGCGCGCGTGCCGGTGATCACGTTCACGAAGGGCGGCGGCCTTTGGCTCGACGAAATCGCCGCCACGGGCGTCGATGCCGTCGGCCTCGACTGGACCGTCAATCTCGACCGCGCACGGCAGGCAGTCGGCGAGCGTGTCGCGCTGCAGGGCAATCTCGACCCGACCGTACTGTTCGCCCCGCCGGCCGCCATTCGCAGCCAAGCGCGCGCCGTGCTGGACAGCTTCGGTAACCATCCCGGACACGTCTTCAACCTCGGCCACGGCATTTCGCAGTTCACGCCGCCCGATCATGTCGCCGAACTCGTTGACGAAGTGCATAGCCATAGTCGCGCGCTACGCAACGGTGGGGGCAATAGTTTTGATGCACTGCAGTAAGACGGGCCTGTCGGCCTAAGGGGCAACCCGCGCCGGAAAGACCCTAACGGGGCGGGCCTTCGAAAAGTCAAGCCTTGACTTATACACATTTCCCCCGCTGCGTCGCAGTAGAAGGCATGCCTGTTGACTCATGCGGCCGATCACTGTACCGCGACGCGGCGCCCCTTATGTGATAAGGCTCAGCGGGGGACAGGGCAAATGCGCAGTTGCCCACGGAAGGGCGTCCCCGCGCCGTTTGCTCGCATTTGTACCGCGACTTCTCAACAAAGTTATCCACAGACAGACGGCCTGCGTGACATTTTCCAGAAGGATCCAAAACTTAGCGCCGAATCTGATGTTTCACTTTAACTTCCGATCGGCGGGCCTCGAAACTCGGGTCGCCTTGTCCCGCTTGACCCGACAGGGCGGGCATCGATGAGCGACGTCTTCGTACGCGTCGCGCTCGATCACCCGCTGCCGACGCTGTTCGACTACCGCTGCAACGCGGCGCTGGACCCGCAACCGGGGCAGCTCGTGAGCGTGCCGTTCGGTAAGCGGCGTGCCGTCGGGCTCATCTGCGAAGTGAACACTCACACGGACTTGGCCGAGGACCGGGTGCGTCCCATTGACGCACTTTGTCGCGACTGCCCGCCGCTTGCCGCGGATTGGCTCGCACTCGTGCGCTTTGCCGCGGACTACTACCAGCGGCCTGTGGGGGAGGTCGCGCTGCCGGCGTTGCCGCAGGCGTTGCGCGACCCGGCGCGTTGGGCGCGCCTCTTTGCGCGCGAGCCTTCGTATCGGATCACGCCCGCCGGCCGCGTCGCGTTGCCCGCTGCGCTGCCCGCGCGGGCGAACGCGTTGCGCCGGCTGGCCGAAGCACTGGCGGCCGCCGGGGTGCTCGATCGCGCTGCTGCGCGCGCCTTGCATGCCAAAGCGGTCGCGACGCTCGACGCCTGGGCCGCCGAGGGATGGGTCACGATGGACGAGGGCGCGGCTGATCCCGGCGCTGCGGC
>CBJMQH010000280.1:0-7192 GCA_966431825.1 uncultured Trinickia sp. | reverse complement strand
TGCCGGTTGCCGGGATCGTCGTTGGCCTCAACCTCGATTTGACCGCCGCCCCCCCACATACGACTGATGTTGATCGTCGCGGTCGCGGCCAGGGCGCTCAAAATCATTGCCTCCAGCGGCGACCGATGTGTAAAAGCATCCTCGACCACTTGCAAAAGGGCCGGCACGTGGCCCGGCGCTCCGTAGTGCATCCATTGGGCTGCAACGGGGCGGTGTTTGGTGTTGGCATGCAGCACCTGCTTCTTGGGGGGTTTGGTCTGGCGCACGACCTCGACGAATGCCTGCCCATCCGACGGCTTGCTGTCCAACAGCGCCAGGCCGCGTCCCACCTCGGCGGCGTAGGCCTGTCTTGCCTGTTCGCTCAATTCGCTGGGCGCTTGTTCGTTCAGCGGCGCCTCGGCGAGCAGCTTGACGAACGCTTCGCCGTCGAAGACCGTGTCCATGTCCTTGAGCGTCTCGCGATACGCCGAATAGACTTCGCGCAACTGCGGGTCTTTCTTGAACGCCTTCTTCTTGATGCCTAACGACTGCGCCGCTTGTGCGCGGACCCGGCGCATGAAGATGCGATGCTGGGCGCGCTGCTTGATGCTTTGGCCGGGGGCGCTGTCGCCCGATTCGGCCGTCGGATCGGCCGCTTCGCCGGCTTGCGCTTGCTCGCCGGTGTTTGTCTTCGCAGCTCGCTTATTCTTCGCCTCGTACCATCCTTTGTTGGCTGCCCCTTTCCGATACTGACCGACAACCGCCTTCGCGACTTCGATGCTTGCCTTGTCGGCCGGCGTGTTGGCCGGATCCTTGGACAGCACCTGCAGGTACGTTTCGGCCCGGTTGAGCACTTCCAGGATAAAGACGGCCGTCTGCGCATTGCCGTTCGCCAATGGCATCGCCTTGCTCGGCGAAATCATTTTTCGCATGAAGCTCGGATTCGAGTCGTAGGTCACGAACAGCTTATCGAACGTCTCGTCGATCGTGTGTTGAGCGCCGGCATAATCCCTGCCGTTACGCACCGCCAGAATGGCCGTCTCGTCTGCCGCCGTGAGCGGTCCGCCGCGATGCAATGCACGCAGTGCTTGCGATGCGCAGGTATGAACGTTGTGCTGCTTGACGACGGATTTGTAGGCCGCCTGCGCTTTCTTGCCGTTGCTTGTAGGCGCGCGCGGGACAGCCAGCAAGGGCTGGTTCTGTTCCAGATGGCTGACGACCTCGGCCAAGCTGGTGGGCCGCCCATCGCCCTCGTTCGGCAACAAGTTGGACAACCACCGGGTCGCGCGTAGTTCGAGCAAGCGATTTCCTTGCGCTTCGGACGGGATATGCGACCACCATCTGGATGAGCCCAGCGCGTTCAATACCGCTTCGCCACCATTCGCTTCGGCAAGGATGCAGTGGGTTTCGAACAAGTCGGCCGCGACCTCGCGGTTTTCCGGTGTCGGGGCTGGCGCGCGCGTGTCGTGCCAATTGTTCGCCACCGCCGCTGCCCGCGACACGTTACCGTCTGTCGCAATCGAGAGCGCCAACGCATACAGCACGCCGCTCCCGTACAGGGGGCCGATGCCGCTGTCGCTGACGGTCGGTGTGGTACGCAGAAGCGTCGACACGAAATCGGCGTGTTCGGGGTTGTTTGGGTCGAGTCCCGGGAATAGCGACGCAACGAGCTGCTGCGCGGTTTCGCGGTTGTTCAGATCGGCGCTTGGGGCGGACTGCGGTTCGGTGTCGGCCGCTTTTTTGCTCGCTGCGATACCGAAATCTTTTCGGATTTGCGCATTGAGCAGCTGCTTAGCATCTGCCGGACGAGTCTTGCGGTTCAGCAGGCCTGTCAGCAGACCGGGCGGCGCGGCCGAGGCTTCGGCGGTGCCCGTCACGTGCGTGCTTTGTGCCGATTCGCCCGGCGGCGTGCCGCCCGCCGCCGCCGTTGTGGACTTCGATGTCCTGAACGATCTCATGTCCCGCTCCTGTACCGCGGTGAAATCTTGCTGTTGCGCCTATCGTCGATGCCTTCGCCGATGCGTTGCGCTGCCCACGCCCCGGGGGCTCATTCCGGATTCATTTCCCGCTTCAGCGCTTCGTAGCTTGCGTCCATTTCAGCCGCTTGTTTCGGGGTTAGCGCCCCCATCCATGGGCTATCGGGCGAGCTCGTCAGTTCGTTGAGGATACGGTTCTCGGTCGTTTCCTTGACCGACGGCTCGCTGCGAGACGCGCCGACGGACGCATCGCCGAGCATTTTTTCAGGCCTCAATTCGAAAACGGTCAGGTAACGCATCGTTTCGTTCGCGCGCGGGGATGGCACTTGAAGCATCGCGATAGGCGGCCCTGCCAGCCGCTCCATCGCCTTCAGGCTTGGTTCGTTCGCCGAGCGCTTGGGCTGCCCCGAGTCTCCGGCGCTAGGCTTGATCTCCGGCGCACCCGAATCCACGGCACTATAGATCGATGGACGCTTCCCGGTGTTGGCCCCTTCCTCTTGCATCAGCCAATCGTTGATGATCAGCTTCGAGACCTGATTGACGAGTCCGCCCGGGTAGTGCTCTTTTTGTGCAGGATTCAAATAGGTCGCCGACTCCCAGACATCGCCCAGGGCCACGAGCTCCGCCAGCGGCCGCTCGCCGGCAGTCGCCTTACCCGGATAATCTTTCGACGGCATCACCTTCGAATATTCCGGGTAAGCTACGAGCCGGCGCTTGTCGAGCGAAATGATGCCGAGGGTCATTCCTTTCGGTAGCGCCGAGCCCTTTGCCGGCATGATGACCGCGGCCCGCCGGGTGCCGGCAGCCGAATCGGCGAGCCACTGGTCGCAGATCTGCTGCACGGACTGGTTCTGTTGCATGGCGGGCATCCACTTCAGGACATCGAGCGGCAGTTGTTCCATCGCTTGATGAAACAGCTTGGGATTGTCGCGAATATCCACGAGCCGAACGACGGTGTTGCTCGCCAGTTGCCCGTCGGCGACCGCCTGGACCGGGACCGATGCGGCTCGGAAGCGCGCTTCGAACGAGCCTTCATCGGCGCCCGCTGCGCCCTTTGTGCGCTTGGGCGGTGCGCTCCCTCCTGGCCCGGAGAATGCCTGACCTGGACTGGGCGTATCGGCCGGGGGCGTATCGGATTTGCCAGCCCCATCGGATTCCCGACGATCGGGGCCGCCCGCTGCGGAGGAGCCGCTTGTGTTGACATTGATTGGCATCGTCTGATCTTCCTTCCGTTGTACGTTGCGCCTCTCGTGCCCGCTCGACCTGGCCCGCTCAATCGACTTCGCGATCCGCCGTCTCGCGCAGCAGCGTGACAGCGATGAGCGAGACGATCACGCAGGCGGCGACGTAGCCGGCCGGCGCGAGCCGGCTCCCCGTGACGCGGATCAGCCACGTCGCCACCAGTTGCGACGTGCCGCCGAACACGCAGACACTGAACGCATAGGCGATCGAGATGCCGGTTGCGCGGACGCGGCGCGGGAACGATTCGCACATGAGCGCGAATTCGGGCGCGGAACCCATCGAATAGAAAACGAGCATCAGCGATGTCAGCGGCATGATGACCGAGATCGACGGGAACCGATTGATGAGCCAGAACGCGGGAAAGAGCAGCAGCACGAGCACACCGCGCCCGATCAGGATCGGCACGCGGCGGCTGCCGATGCGATCGGACAGCGCACCCCAAAGCGGACAGGTGATCGCGAGCGAAAGCCCCGACGCAAGACCGACGAGCATGGATAGCGTCATCGGCAACCCGAGCGTATGGATCGCATACGTCGGCATGTAGAAGGTCAGGATGTAGGTCGACACAGTGCCGCCCATCACGGTCAGCATGAGCAGGAACACCGTGCGCAAGTGATCGGTGAACAGTTCGCGCAGCACGCCGCGCTCGATCCCGTGATGGCTTGTCGTTTGTTCGTCCGACATGCGGCTGCGCAGATACAGGCCGACGGGCGCGATAAGGATGCCGAGTGCGAACGGAATGCGCCAGCCCCAGCTTTCGAGATCCGCCTTGGGCAGCGAAGCGGACAGCGCGGCGGCGAGGCCGGAGCCCATCAACGCCGCGGCACCTTGCGTCGCGAGCTGCCAACTCGTGCGCAGGCCGCGACGCTTCGCGCCGCCTTCTTCGAGCAGCGTCGAAGTGGCAGCACCGAATTCCCCGCCCTGTGAGAAGCCCTGCAGCAAGCGAGCGCAGACGATCGCGATCGGTGCGGCCGTGCCGATCTGCGCGTAGGTCGGCATGACGGCGATGAGACCGGTGCCGAGCGCCATCAGCGATATCGTGAGATTGAGGCATGCGCGGCGCCCGCGCCGATCCGCATACACGCAGAGCAGCACGCTGCCCAGCGGGCGCGTGACGAAGCCGGCCGCGAACGTGGCCACCGACAACAAGAGTGAAGTCGTGGCATCGCTCGACGGGAAATAGAGCTTGCCGATGATGACGGCGAAGAAACCGTAGACCGTGAAATCGAAGAATTCGAGCCAGTTGCCGATGACTGCGGCAGCGACCGTGCCCCGCCGAGCAGGGTAGGACGCTTCTATAGGCTGCGTGGAAATGCTCATGTCTCTTCCTGTTTTATGGTGTGTTCTGCGATGGTCTCGGCGCTTGGAGGACAACTAACGAGCGGGTGGGCCAGCCGACCAATGGGCTAGCGGCCCAGGTAACGTTCCACGAGCCGCGTCCAAAACGCGGCGCCGACGGCGAGGATCTCGTCGTTGAAGTCGTACCGCGGGTTGTGCAAGAGACATCCGTCTTCGCCGGGGCCGTTGCCGATCCGCACGAAAGTACCCGGGCGCTGCTGCAACATAAACGCGAAATCCTCGCTGCCCATTTGCAGTCCCATCTCCTCGACTACGTGCTCGGCACCGACCAGTTCGCGCGCGACTTCGATCGCAAACTGCGTTTCGGCATCGCTCGTGACCAGTACCGGGTACCCTTCGATGTATTCGATCCGTGCACGCGCGCCGTAGCTCGCCGCCTGCGCCTCGACGAGCGAAACCAGACGGCGCTTGAGCAGCGTGCGTATCTCCTCGCTGAACGACCGGATGCTCAACTCGAGCTTCAACGTGCCGGCAATCGCGTTGACTGCGGTGCCGCCGTGTATCGTGCCTACCGTGACTACGGCGGACTGTGTCGGGTCGACATTGCGCGAAACGATCGTCTGCAAGGCCATGACGATGCTCGCGCCGACCACGACCGGGTCGACCGTCATATGGGGCCGCGCGGCGTGGCCGCCCACGCCCTCGATCGAAATTAACGCCTTGTCGCCGGCCGCCATGAACGGGCCTTTGCGAAACAGCAGCGTGCCGGCCGGCGCGCCCGGGTGATTGTGTGCGCCGAAGACGGCATCGCAGGGAAAGCGCTCGAACAGGCCGTCCGCGATCATCGCGCGGGCGCCGCTGTCGATGCCGTGCTCTTCGGCCGGCTGAAAGAAGAGATGGACCGTGCCGGAAAACCGCCGCGTCTTGGCGAGCTGTTCGGCCGCACCCAGCAGCATCGTCGTATGGCCATCGTGACCGCACGCATGCATCTTGCCGGGCACTTCGCTCGCGTAGGGCAGGCCTGTCTCTTCGGTGATCGGCAGCGCGTCCATATCGGCGCGCAGACCGATTGCGCGCGTGCCCGTACCGGCAACGAGCGTGCCGACGACACCGGTGCGCGCGACGTTGCGTGTCACGCGCCAGCCCCATTGTTCGAGCCTGTCTGCGACGAACGCGCTCGTTTCCCGCTCTTCGTAGGCAAGTTCGGGGTGGCGGTGAATCTGATGGCGGATCTCGCGCAGCCTTGGGGCTGCGTCGAGCAGATCGGCCACTTCGGTCAAGCGTTGTTCGTGCTTCTGTTCGCTCATCTGGACCTAAGCTCCGGACAGGGCGCCCACCGCATGGCGCGGCGAGCCGACTTCGCGTACGGCCGTCCGTTGCAACGTCGTCGGGCAATACCGCAGCAATGCGATTCAAGTTATCGCATCATCGAAACGCCGCTGACACGCGATGCGAACTTTCATGCTGGCGCGCGAACTGCGCAGATGCGTAGGGTGCGCGCACGGCCGTTGAGGCAGGTTCGTTGGCGAATGCGCGTGCGAGCTGCGCGTGTCGCTGGCGCGAATCGGTTCAGGCGCCGTCGCGCTGGCCCGCCAGATAGGCGAGATGCACGCGATTTCGCGCGCCGAAGTGCTTGCGCAGGATTCGGAGGTGATAGTCGACGTTGTAGCGCGACATGCTCAACTGTCTCGCGATATCCTGATCGCTCATGCCCGTCTTCAATGCGCTGAGGATCTGCTGTTGCACCTGCGTGATCGATCTCGCGTGCGAATCGGCGATGTCCGGCTCGGGACATTCTCCGAGAAACGCATGAACGGCGAGTCCGAGCACATAGGCTGCGCCCACCACGCGTTCGCTGATCCACTGCTTCGCCGGGTTCGTGCCGCTCAGCGTCAGGACATGGTGTCGGCGGCTGCGGGCGCCGACCACCCCGAACGTGACACCGCTGCGCATGCCGGCCGCCTGGGCGTCGTCGATCAGCCGCTCGAGACGCGAATGCGCAGGATGGGACCGGGAGGCCGCGGCTTCCTCGGCAAGCAGCGGCAGGTCCCATACGAGCGGCGATTCGTTCGCGCAGGCGTAGGCGATGCGCGGGTCCACGTCGATGTATTTCTCGGCGACGTACCGCTCGGCCCATCCCGGGATCGAATATTCCGGGTAGTAGACGGCCCGCGTGAGCGAGTCGCCGATCCGGGTGAGCCGCCAGTAGCAAAGCCAATCGAAGCCGAGCATGCCGAGCATCCCCTGCACGAGCAGCCGACGTTGTGCGGGCGTCGGCGCTTCGCGCAATTGCTGCACGAGCGATGTACCGTCGTCGATAGGCGAAGGATGAGCGCTGCGCGGCAATACGATGTCGCACTGCTCGACGACGAGGCACTCGACCGGCGGCGCACCGGTGGACTCGCGAGGTTCGTCTCTCGATTCGAAAAGCGCGGTCTCGATGGCCTGCGGATTCGATTCGATTTCTTTCATCGGGCGACTCGGTCAAGGAGCGAAAACCAGTGTGCGGGCTCGGGCAGACGAAGGTCGAAGTCGCGTGACTGCCCGGCGGTGCTGCCTGCGATTCTTTACGGTGTTTCGGTTGCAGGCGTTTCCTCAGCCGCTGTCGGTGTTCGGGGGAAGCCGGGCGGCTCACGGCGCGGCGGCCGCGGCGAGGCGGGGCGCGCAGCGCCCCAACCGGCACTGCGAGGGTCGCC
>CBJMQH010000279.1:0-7202 GCA_966431825.1 uncultured Trinickia sp. | reverse complement strand
GCACGCGAGCGCTCATCTGAGCAACGCCGAACCGGGCAGCCGGCGCCGAACGCCGCCGGTTACTTCTTCCACTTATAGAAGTTCCAGCCTGTCGACTTGTCTGTGATACACCCGCCCGAGCCGACCGGCGCATTGGCGAGATCCACGCCGGCATAGCGCGGCGGCTTCGAACTCACGTCGAGCTGGATCGTCACGACGATGTTGTCGCTCCGCTTGGCGTCCTTGAAGACGTTCGTATTGATCGGCGTACCGTCGGTGAGAAACGACGAATCGTCGCCGGCATCGTCGGTCTTCGAGAAAAATGCCGCTGTCCCGCTCAACGTGTTGTGGCAAGTCGCAGACGACAAGTTGATGGCATAGCCGATCTTGCCTTGGCCCAGGTCGGTCACCGTGATCGACGCCGAGTAAGGCACCTCGTTGCGCGATACGAGCGTAGCAGGCTGCCAATGCGCCGATGCGCCCGTCGAGCCCGATTGTGGGGCGTTCTGCGCGGCACAGGCTACCAGGGACAAACCGGCCAGACCCAGCGCCATCGTCAGTTGAACCAACTTTCGTTTCACTTCGCTACTCCGTGTTTTTACTTGATGCCCGTTATACGGCCGGCGACTAGCGTGTACCCGCACGTGTCATCTGCGAATTATCGACCGCCACCACTTGCAGGTTGTAGTCCTCGTCCGTTTCGACGTACTCGGTCGGGAAGCGGAAATGCGTCACCCACTGCAGCGGTACGGCACTGTGCGTCACGCCGTGCTGCCCGCCCTGGTTCCCGCCCAGCGTGGCAATACGCGGATGCCCATGCGCGGACGGCGCCATACCTGCCACGAAGGTCACATGGTAGCCGCCCTCCGGGAAACGCACGACCGCGACCGCCCCGTACGCCGGCTTGTTGCCCTTCGTCTCGCGGCCCCAAGTAGCGAGGTTCACGGCCCTGGCGTTGTGATTCCCGCGGTATCCAGCACGCGACAAGCACCAGTTGATGAACGCAGCGCAGTACGCGTAGTTCGCGCCCGCCGAGCGCCCCAGCGACGTCGCGCTCGCGTATTCACGGATGTGTTCGTTGGAAACCGCACCGCCCCCGCGATGAATCCCCGCTCGAAACTCCTGCTCGGCGACGGCCATCCAAGGCGCGCGGTGCGCGCTGACCACATCGGTTTGAGGATGGTCGGCATCGCTGCGATAGCGCACCGCGTGCACGTCGCTTTCCGGCGCATGAGCAGCCTGTCCCGCGCCGCCAGCCGCGCTGCCCGCAGCCGGGGCCGAGGCGCCCGCAGGGGCGGGAGGTGCAGCCGGCGAGGAGGCCGGCGCAGCGTGTCCCGCAGACGGTGAATTGGCCGCGGGCGACGACGCCCCGGCCACGACGCCCGGCTGGCCGGCGCCGGGGGCTGCACCGGGTGCAGGATGCGAGGCCGGCTGTGACGCCGGAGCGGGGTGCGACGAGCCGGCTGCTGCCGGCGCCGGGGCGTGTCCCGCACCCGCATGTGCACCAGCCGCCGCGCCTGCATGCTGCGGCTGCGGAATACGCAATACATCGCCCGGACGCAGGTAGTACGGCGACGAAATGCCGTTCAGCTTTGCGATCGTCAGATAGGTCGTACCGTGCGCTTTCGCGATCTTGATCAGCGAATCGCCTTTCTTGACCGTATAGGTCACGGCAGCCGCCTGCTTCGGCGCGCCGGGCGGCACGGGCGCAGGGGCGGGTTGAGCCGCCGGCTTCGTCGCAGCGGCAGGCGCCTTGCTCACCGCCGGCGGCGGTTGGTGCTCATCGGTCGACGAGTGCACGACGATCGTCGGCGCGATGAACGTGAGAGCGGTCGGCGGCGTGGACGGCTTCGTGTCCTGGTCGGCCGTCTCCCACTTCTGGTCGTGCTCGGACCAGACTTCGATCGTGAGCTTGCCGTTCGACAACGCAGCCTGGATCTGAACGTGCGCGTCCTTGTCCGCAACGAGTTCGAGCGTCTTGCCGTTCTGCGATACCTTGAGCTTCGCACCGGGCATTTTGACGCGCGCCGCGTCTAGGATGTACACGTTTAACGTGGGCAAACAACCCTTGCAGCCTTCCTTTTGCGCCCGTTCGATTGCGCGGCGCATCGATCGCCCCTCGAACAAATCCTTGAGCTTTTCGGCGTACTTCTTGTCCGATGCGTAGCCGCCCTTGTGCAAGGCCTCGGCTTCCTTGACGAGGTCGCCCTTCGTGCCCGGGGCAAAGAAGCCGGCTTTCGCGTACCGCGGGTTTTCGGACAGAAACTTCGTACGGTCGCGCACACTGTCGAGAATCGACGGGTAGACGCGAAACGGGTCGTTCACCCACACCGTCGAGCCATCTGCCTTCTCCTCCCAAACGTGGAAGACTTTCGACTCGCCGTGCCAGCTGCTGTCGGCCTTGATATTGAACATGTTGTTAGTACCGGGCAGGACCTTCTCGCCCCACCCCGTCTCCAACGCAGCCTGCGCGAGAATCAATTGCCAGGAGCAACCCGTCTCGTCAGCCACCTGCCGCGCGGGGCAGTACAGATTCTTGATGAAGTTGAGCTTGTCTTCGTAGGTGTAAGCCATTTCTCTTCTTCCCCGTCAACGCGCAAGGCGGCGAAGCGACGCATGGTGCGTCGTGCCATCGATGAGGACTGCGACCCATTGCCCGTTGTCGAATCGTGCGGCACGCACCTCATCGTTCAGGCGCTGCACGGGCCCCACGCTCTTGCGAGCCAGATCGATATCCACGATCGCGCTCTTGGCCGGCTTGTCCGTGCCGCTTTCGCACGTCTTGCCGAGCACCGATACGGTCTGCCCCTGCATGCCGATCGCCGTGATTTCGCACAGCGGCTTCCTGACAGCGGCGCCTTGCACGACACGCCCGGCCGGATCGACCACGGTGACTTGCAACTCGCTCGCGGTGAGGGCCGCATAGTCCACGCTACCGTCGTCGTTCACGAGCGGCACTGCCGAATCGACGTTGAGCGGGTAAAGGTGGGCGGACCAGACATACCGACTCGCGCCGACATCGATTTTCGACGCGGCATAGGGCTTGTCGCCGGCGCTCGGCGCATTGCCCATGAACTGTCCGCCGACCACGAGGTGCTTACCGTCATAACGTGCGTCGGCATCGACCCAGTAAGCGCCCGTCGGGAGGTTCGCAAACGCCTGGCGCTGCGAGAGGTCCGCATCGTAGGTGCTCACGAACGTGCTGAACTTGCCGCCACGCTGCATCGCGTCGTTGGTGCCGCCGGCGACCGTGACGCCGTTGCGGTTCGCATCGAGCAGGTAGGCCCATTCGTCGAATCCGGCGGCGAGGCGCTGTTGCTTCAGCAGCTTGCCGTCGGCACTGTACTTCTGCAAAAAGAGCTTGCCCTGATTCAGCGCTTCCGAGCTGTTCGTGTTCTCCTTCGTGAGAACGAAGTAAGTCGAATCGCCCGCGCCCCGCACGCAATGCAAGGCCTCGCTGCCTGCGTGTCCCTTGGCAAACGGGACGCTGCTCTTCCACACCACTTTCCGTGCGGCCGAATCGACGAGCACCACGTACGCCGTCGTCGTGGCGGAGGTGTCGTCGAGGATCTGGCCAGAGACGCAAAAACGATCGGCCCCGACCGAATCGATCGCCACGGGAATGAACCCTTCCGGCGCCTCGAGCGCAATTCCGGCAGAAGCCGGCGAGCCCGCAGCGAGCGCGCCGGCACATGCCACGCTCGAAGCCATTGCAAGCAGCGTCGACAACAAGTTACTGCGTTTCATAGCATCCTTCGTTTGGTTCAATTTGCAGCGTCGTCTGCGGGCTCGGATTCGTCGTCGGCCACCTCTTGTACGTGGTCGTGATCGGCATAGTCGAACACAGCGGCGTCGGGGTGATCGGTCGGATTGGTCGCGAGATCGAACGCCTCGTCATGGACGAGCGATGTCCACTTGCCATCCTTCAGATCGAGGATCGTCTTGATCTGCTGCGGCGTTTCGGTGAAGGCGCGCAGCGTCTTGCCCTCGCCATCGAGCACGCCGCTGCCGAGCAGCAATCCGTCCTCCGCAATGAACTTGTACTTGACCGGAACCGCCTCGCCCTCAGCCTTGTGCAGCACCTCGTCGAGCAGCACCTGCTGGCTGTATTTGAGTTCCTGCTGGCTGTCGAAAAACGTCTGCCGCTGCTGCTGCACGCTTGTCGGCCCTTCCTTCGACCACGATGCGCACCGCTCCAGAATCTGCCCCTGCGTGCCGTTCTCGATCTGACTGCCGTTGATCTTGATATAGGAGCCGCCGGCTCCGATCCAAATCTCCTTCGAGGCCGACAACACGATCTTCCCGTCGGTGCTCGTTACGGTGAGGTCCTTCAGCGCCGTCAACGCCATCGCGTCGCCCTGCGCCTGGATCTCCACCTTGCCTTTGCTTGCGAACAGCTTCATGCCCGCGCTTTTCACGAACACGCTGAGCTTGTCCGCAATCGCAGCGACAAACGACTTGCCCGTCGCGAGGTGCGTGCTCTGCCCACTGACGATGTTGATTTGCTGATCGGCCGTGATCTGCGTCGATTGCTGCGTCGTCAGGCCGATACCGGCCGGGCTCGCCATCAGCATGACCGGCTGCGCGAACCCGTTGGCGTTTCCACCGCCGCCACCGGCCGTGCGGCCACCCGTTGCCGCCCCGGCTACGCTGTGCCGCGTCGCGTCGGCGAACTGCTTCAACGCATCCTGGCCGGGCTGCAGCGTCTCGGCCTTGCTCGTCACGCTCGCCTGCGACAACGCGTCGACCATGCTCTGCGCATTGACGAGTTGCTCGCCGGCCTCGCCGGCGGCCATCGGCTGAGCCGTGGACGTGGCGTGCGTCGTGACATAGAGCCCTTGCCCCGCCCTCACCGCCCCGTAAGCATCGGACTTCAGATCGAAGCCGGTCCCAAGATAGGCACCGCGCGTGTTGTCGGTGTGCTGGATCAGATAGCCGAGGTGCAAATGCGACTGGGCGCTCGTCGAGTACAGATGCAGACGATTCTGACCGGTCGCATCGTCCATCACCAGTTGGTTATAGCCGCGACCGCCATACTCCTTCGAACGCAGCCCCGACAACAGACCGTTCGAATGCCACACCGGCTGCGTCGCCCCGCCATACATGCGAGCGATGATCACGGGCCGGTCGCAGTCGCCTTCCATGAAGCCCACGACCACCTCGTCGCCCTTGCGCAGCGGCTGAACGCCGCCGCGGTCCGCGCCGGCGTCCGGGAACGTCGCGCGCACCCAGCACGACGCGCGCTCGTCCTGTTCGTTCCGGCGGTTCCAGGGAAACCAGACCTTCACGCGATTCAGTGCGTCGGTGTAGACCTCTTCGCCCTTCGGCCCTGCGATGATCGCGTTCTGCAACTGCATCACGGGCTTCTTGTGTTCGAACGGACTGCGAAACGGTACGTCTCGGCGCTGCGCTTCGATCATGACCTTGAACAGACCCTCGCTGCCGTCCGAATGCCGGACCGTCGCGCCGTCCTTGGCCTCGGCCACTTCCGCAGCCAGCCCCTCGGGAAACGCAGCGATACCGTCGAGCCCCGGCAGGTTGTTCCGGATCAGCCAATCGACCCCGAGCAGGACGAAATGCCGATCCGACTCGTCTCCCGCGTCGTGTACGGGGTGGCCGTGCAGTTCGAAACGGCGTCCCGGCATTGCGCAACGCAGACCGCCCGCGCCATGAAACCGCTTCGTCCGCGACATGCGTTCTTCAAGCCGGATCTGCGCAAGCCGCTCGCCTTGCGTGCGGTCCGACCACGAATAGGCCCCGGGGTATTCATAGACTTCGCCGTCGCCGGGCATCGCGCCCTTCGCATCGGTCACGCCTTGGATCTGCCTCGTGAGATCGGGCCGCTTGTAGTCGAACGAACGCGACGACAGCTTCGCGCTTTCGATTTGCAGTTGCTCTTTCCACTGCGTCAGGCCATCGAACTCGCCGCCGATCTCCATGCGCCCGAAGCGAACTTTCGTCTGCTTCAACTCCGGCAGGAAATAACTGTCGTCCGTCACCACCATCGTGTGGGACTTGCCGTCGTCGCCGTACACGAAGTACGGAAACACGCCGACTTCCTCCATGCTGCGGTGAACGAAGTTCAGATCGAATTCCCACTGCACGCGATTCGAGTAGGGCGGCAGCGCCCGTTGCAAATCGAAACGGAAAGCGCCTTGCGCTTGCGGATGTTCGTTGAACACGTCCGCAAGGATCTGCTCGCCAGGCTGCTCCTGCCAATCGCGCATATCGCGTCGCAATCGCAGAAAATAAAGCCACGACGAGAATTTCAGCTGGAAATAGGTCAGCGGACCATCGGCGCCCAGTCGGCTGAATTGATGAACGTATCCATGCACGGGCATGTACGATCCATCCAATTGCTGCACCCATAGGGTGACGGCTTCGCCAAGAAGCGCATTGAGCTGGATCTGGCTGCCTTTGGCCGACACTGCATCGACGACGAATTCATAGTCGCGTCCGAGTCGGGCAGTGCCTTTGACATAGAGCGGCAATAACCAATCTATGCCAAGCGGCGTATCGAGTTTCACGAGGCGACGCGATTGCGCGTTGCCCGCACCCAAAGTCTGTTGTAGCGCGGATTGGCCCATACAGCTTGCCCTTGCTGAATATGCGTGTTGGAGTTCTGCCGAGCGCGGATTATAAGTGCTTTATGCCGAATGCAACAGGTCGAACCCTGTAACTTCTGCGAGGCATTCGTGACAACTTCGGCAATTTGTACCCAATCTCGACGGCATGCTGCGATATGCGCAATAATTTCCAGAAACACGACCTTCTGCCCTGTGCAAAGCATCGCGCCAGCCGCCCATTAGCCGCTAGACAGCTCCGGTTACTTCCGCGATTGCGACGTGCCGGCCGGCCGTCTTGACGGGGCAGGGGCCGTCGCTGCACCCGAATGCATCGAGCGGGGGCCCGCCGGCGGCGACGTGGTATCGTATGCGCGCGTTCGGTGCTCGCACTGCGCATTCAGCGCGTGCAGTTAAACGGGAAACAGGAAAGCGGGTCCGCCCGCCGTTGCCTGTGCTGTCCCCGCAACGGTCACCCGCCCGCGGACCGCCCGGTCCGCACATGCCCTTCAATGCCACTGCCCGCCTCGCGCGGCGCGGGAAGGCGAACGGCGTGAGGCGGCCAGCCCGGATAACGGCCGACGCAAGGGGCTGCACTTGTGCCGCCGCACGCCGCGACCGCGGGGAACGGTCGGCGGTGAGTATCGCAATCGCTACAGC
>CBJMQH010000278.1:0-7212 GCA_966431825.1 uncultured Trinickia sp. | reverse complement strand
CGCTGAAGCTCTTCAACGAGATCGGCGAGCCAAACGTCACCACCACGACGATCGCAGAAGAAATGGAGATCAGCCCGGGCAATCTCTATTACCACTTCCGCAACAAAGACGACATCATCAACAGCATCTTCGCGCAGTTCGAGCAGGCGATGGAAAAGCGGCTGCGCTTTCCCGAGGATCACCGCCCGACGATCGACGAAACATGGTCGTACCTGCAGTACATGGCCGATTTCATGTGGACCTATCGGTTCCTCTATCGCGATCTGAACGACCTGCTCGCCCGCAACCGGACGCTGGAGACGCACTTCAAGCAGATCATCAGCCACAAGGTCCGCTTCGCACGCGATATGTGCGAGTTGCTCGTGGCCGACGACGAAATGATCGCCACGCCCGACGAAATTCAAGTGATCTCCACGAACATGGGCGTGATCGCGACCTACTGGCTCTCGTACCAGTTCGTGATGCACCCGCGCAAATACAACGACCAGGAAGCGATTCGCGCCGAACTCCATCAGGTCAGCGTGCACGTCATCTCGATCATGGCGCCGTATCTGCGTGGCCGATCGCGCCAGCTGTTCGACGACCTCGTTTCGGGCAAGCTGCCCAAGCGCGAGTTCCACGACTACCTGCCCCCGCGCGACGGTTCGCCGCGCAGCGTCCCGACGCCGGGCATAACGGGCGCAAGCGCCGCCACGCAGAAGGATACGGCGCAATGAAATCGGTCTGCGTCTATTGCGGCTCGTCCCTCGGAGTCAAACCCGTCTATGCCCAGGCGGCGAAGGGTTTTGCGCAAGCGCTCGTCGCAGCCGGCTGCTCGCTCGTGTACGGCGGCGGGCGCGTCGGCCTCATGGGCGTCGTCGCCGATGAAGTGCTCGCGGCAGGCGGGCACGTGGTCGGCGTCATCCCCGAGTTGCTGTTCGAAAAAGAAGTCGGCCATGTCGGTCTCACCGAGCTGCATGTCGTGCCCGACATGCATCAGCGCAAGAAGATGATGGCGGACCTCTCCGATGCGTTCGTCGCCCTGCCCGGCGGCGCCGGCACGCTCGAAGAGCTGTTCGAGGTCTACACATGGGCGCAGCTCGGCTACCACGGCAAGGCGATCGGGCTCTACGACGTGGGCGGCTTCTACGCGCCGCTGCTGGCGATGCTCGAGCACACCGTAGCCGAGGGTTTCATGCAGCGCGCCTATCTGGACCTACTGCAGGTCGATGCCGATCCGCAAGCCCTGCTCGACAAGCTCAGCCGCTACCGCGCGAGCACGCGCGACAAGTGGTCCACCGAGCGCGACGCGGTCTGACAGACGCGCGCGCACGCGCAGTCCCATCACCGGTTCGGCGCATGGCAGGATTGCGCCAAACCGGCACCGATCACCGGCCACCGACATGACTGAACAACCTTCACCCGTAGTACTAGTGACTGGTGCGAGCCGCGGCATCGGCCGGGCCACAGCCCGTCTGCTTGCCGCACAAGGGTGGACGGTCGGCGTCAATTTCATGCGCGACGCAGAGGCGGCCCACGCACTCGCAGCACAAATCGAAACGGCCGGCGGCCGCGCGCTGCCGCTGCAAGCCGACGTCGCCGACGAGGCGGCCGTCGTGAAGATGTTCGACACGCTGGTGGCAACGTTCGGCAGGCTCGATGGGCTCGTCAACAACGCGGGTATCGTCGCGCCCTCCGTGCCGCTCGCCGACATGGACGGCGACCGACTGCGCCGCATGTTCGACGTCAATGTCCTTGGCGCCTACCTCTGCGCCCGCGAAGCCGCGCGCCGCATGTCGACCGACCGCGGCGGCCGCGGGGGCGCGATCGTCAATGTCTCGTCGGCCGCGTCACGGCTCGGCTCGCCGAACGAATACGTCGACTATGCCGGCTCGAAAGGCGCCGTCGACACGATGACGATCGGCTTGGCCAAAGAACTCGGTCCGCGAGGCGTTCGCGTGAACGCTGTCCGGCCTGGGCTCATCGATACGGAGATCCATGCAAGCGGCGGCCGGCCCGAGCGCGCTGCGACACTCGGCACCCAGACCCCGCTCGGCCGCCCCGGCAGCGCAGAAGAAGTCGCTGCGTCAATTGTCTGGCTACTGAGCGATGCGGCGAGCTATGTGACGGGGGCACTGCTCGACGTGAGCGGCGGCCGCTGAGCCTCGGCGGCGGCGACCGGATGCGTCACGGCAGCGAAGGACCACGCAGTCGACAAAACTGCACAAAGCATGACGATTCTCGTAACATGCCGTAACATTCGGGCGCTACGATGATGCTCACTGGTTAGCTGGACGCAGGAGCACGTTCTTAAGCGCCGGTCGTTGGATTTAAAGGGACGCACAGCTCTTGGACCCAACGCCGGCACATGCCTGCTCGCCAAAGCCAACCGCCTCGAGCATAGCTCACAAGGCCGCATCCCACGCAGGATGCGGCCGTTCCGTCGACCCATCACCATGCCGGCATCCTCGACTCCGTCGCGGCGCGACGCGTCCGCACACGCGCTTATCGATTCCGTTCACCATCAGTCCGATCCGGCTTCAGTACAACGGCCTGCGGTCGGCAGCAGCATCCCGGCCGGCGGTTCGATCCGTAGTGACGCCGGCGCGCCCACGGCACCGACCCAGCCTGCTGCGGTGTCCCTCTCGGCCTCGGCCGGAGCGCAGGTTCCGCTCACAGCGCGCGTCGCCCGATACGGCACGCGCCGGGGCGTGCTCGCCATTCTCGCGATCGCCGCGCTGCTCTGTGCGTATTTGCTGCCGGGCGCACTCGGCCACGACCCCTGGAAGCAGGACGAAACCTACACGTTCGGCATCATCGAGCACATGCTCGATACGGGTGATCTCGTCGTGCCGTCCAATGCAGGGCAGCCATTCGTCGAAAAGCCGCCGCTTTATTACTGGACCGCCGCCGGTCTCGCCCGGCTCGCGGGCGGCGCATTGCCGCTGCACGATGCTGCGCGGCTCGCGAGCGTGCTTTTCTCGGTGCTGACATTCGCGTGCCTCGCCCGGCTCGCGTTTCGGGTGCTGCGCGAACGCACCGCGTTCGAACGCGCGATGGGGCCGCACGACTGGCTCGACATCCGCGTGCTGGGCACGCTCGCGCTGTTCGCCGGCACGCCGCTCGTGCTCAAACATCTGCACGACATGATGACCGACGTCGCGCTGACAGCCGGCACAGCGCTCGCCTTTTGCGGACTCTACGAACTCGTCACCGCGTGCGAACGCGCGCCAGCCCGCCCACCGACTCGCCGTACCGACGAAGCGGCCATCATGTTCGGCGTCGGTGTGGGCATCGCCTTCATGACGAAGGGCCTTTTCCTGCCGCTCGTCTTCGGCGCGACGCTCTGCGCGACGCTGCTCATCTATCCGAGCTGCCGCACGCGAGCCTTCGTACACGCGCTTGTCCTCGCCGCCGCCGCGTTCGCCCCGTTTGCACTGCTGTGGCCCGCCGCGTTTTACCTACGCTCGCCCGAGCTGTTCAAGGTCTGGCTCTGGGACAACAACGTCGGCCGCTTTTTCGGGTTCTCCGTCGCACAGCTCGGCTCGGAAAACGACAAGCCGCTTTTCATCTGGCGCGCCCTGCTCACGGTCGGCTTTCCCGCCGGGCCGCTCGCGCTCGCTACGCTGGCCGGCGGGGCCTGGCGACGCTGGCGCGAGCCGCGTGTCGCGCTGCCCGTGATCTTTTGCGGCACCGGCCTCGCGGTGCTGCAAACGTCGGCCACCGCTCGCGAACTCTACTTGCTGCCGTTCATCGCACCGCTCGCCGTGCTGGCCGTCCAGGGTATCGATCGCTTGCCGCAACGCCTGTCGATCACGTGGGATTTTCTCGCGCGCATCGTCTTCGGGCTCTTCGCTGCACTCGTCTGGCTCGTCTGGTCGGACATGACCGACCCGGCCAGCGCGCACGCCGGCCTCGCACCGCTCGGCCGCTGGCTGCCGCTCAACTGGACGATTCCGATTCGGCCTGGCGCCGTACTCGCAGCGCTCGCGCTCACGTTCGGCTGGCTATGGTTGCTGCCTCGCGTCAAGCGCATCGGCAAATGGCGCGGCGCCTACAGCTGGTGCGCCGGTGCCATGCTCGCGTGGGGCCTCGTCTTCACACTGCTGCTGCCCTGGCTCGATGTGGCCAAGAGCTACCGTTCGGTATTCGAAGATCTCTCGGCCCACCTCGATACCCGGTGGCATGGGGGCGATTGCGTGTCGAGCGTGGCGCTCGGCGAATCGGAGGCACCGATGCTCTACTACTTCTCGGGCATTCTCCACCGGCCTGCGCCCGATGCCGAGTCCGCCGCTTGCCGCTGGCTCATCGTGCAGGGCACGAGCGCCGATACGGACATGCCGGCCGGCGATTGGACATTGCTCTGGACCGGCGCGCGGCCCGGCGACAGCGCCGAGACGCTGCGCGTATTCCAGCGCAAGCAGGCTGAAACCGACACGCCCCCAACGAAGGCCCCTGCGCTTCACGCGGCGGCAGCGCGGCAGCCGTCGGCCCCCGCACGCGGCGCTTAGAACGATGAGCCGGGTTCGAGCAGGAACGCACGCTCGGACTCGCTCGATTCGCGCCCGAGCACGGCGTTACGGTGAGGGAAGCGGCCGAAGCGCGCAACGATTTCCGCGTGGCGCAGCGCGTAGTCGCGGTAGCTGTCCTCGCCTGTCTCGCGAGCGAGCGCTTCGAACAATCGCACCGATTCCGCCTGCGCCTCACCCGCTTCCGCATGCTCGAACGGCAGGTAGGCAAACGCGCGATGATGCGCGCTCGGCAGGCGGCGATCGCCACCGCTGCCGACGAGACGGCGCGCCGCCGCCAGCGCACGCGCATCGGCGGCAAAGGCATCGGGCGTGTCGCGATAGGCATTGCGAGAAAACTGATCGAGCACGATCACGAGCGCGAGCGCACCGAGCGGCGAGCGCTGCCAGCTGTCGCAATCGCCGCGGCGCGCCGCCGCGAGCGTAGCGCCGAAACGCTCGCGCAGCGCCGTGTCGAATGCTTCGTCGCGCGCGAACCATCGGTCCCACGCCGAACCGAAGCGCGCCGAGTCCGGGGTGCCGAACCAGAAGTCGAGTACGGCACGCGCCTCGGGATCGAGCGACGCGTAGTCGGCCTTCATGTCGGCAACGACGCCAGCGGCGTCTTGCCACCCGCCCTTTTCCAGTCGGTCATGCATGAGATTCAAAGCAGCTCCAGAACGAGGCGCCGCGTGCGCGCGCTCTTCTTTTCGAGCTTCGCCACGCGCAGACCGCCGATTTCCCGCGTGTTGCGCACATGGGTGCCGCCGCACGGCTGCAGATCGACACCCTCGATGCGAAGCAATCTTACACGCCCCAGCCCCATCGGCGGCTTGACGCTCATCGTCCGCACAAGTTCGGGCCGCGCCAGCATCTCATCGTCCGTGATCCACTCGTTGCTCACGCCATGGGCGCCCTCGATCAACTGCGCAAGCCGTGCCTCCACATGGCCGCGCTCGATCGGCTCGACCGTCGCGAAGTCGAGCCGCGCGTAATCGGCCGTCACGCTGCAACCGTCGACCTGATACGGCAGCACGGCGCACATCAGGTGGCTCGCCGTATGCAACCGCATGTGCCGATGGCGGCGCGTCCAATCGATCTCGGCCGTGACCGGCATCCCCACACTTAACCGCGCGAGGATAGCCTCCTGCCCCGGCGCACTGACGTGCAAGGCGTCGTCGGGCGTCGCGCCCTCGAACTTCGCCTTGCGCGTATCGGCAATCGAAAGGCGCGTGCCGTCGGCGAGCGTCAGCGTGCCCGAATCGCCGGCCTGTCCACCGCCAAGCGGATAAAACACGGTGCGGTCGAGCAGGATCCCGTCTGCATCGACAGCAGTAATCGTTGCTTCGCAACGCGTCAGATAGGCGTCCTCACGAAATAACGCTTGGGTCGGCATGGGTGTCGTCCTCGAAATTCGGTGTCCTCAGGGCATGCTGGCGGCCCGCACGGAAGGCGGGCGGCACGGCGGCGCGCGCCTGAGCCGCCGCATTCATTATGGCGGGCACTTCATACGCGCGAACAGGACGGAGGATGCGGCAGTCGCGCAGAACTGTACCGGTGAATCAACCGGGCCGGTTGCGCATCCAGTCGGCCGTATTGAAAAACGATGTCACGAGCCGCTCGCGCAGCCCTTCGGGCAACCCCATGTCTTCCATCGCCCACGCCATGCACCGCAGCCACTGGTCGCGTTCGGCCGAAGCAATGGCGAACGGCAGGTGCCGCGCGCGCAGCATCGGGTGTCCGAACCGGTCGATGTAATGGTTCGGGCCGCCTAGCCAACCGCATAGAAACCAGAACAGCTTGTCGCGGGAGCCTTCGAGCGTCGGCGGATGCATCGCGCGAATACCCGCGAACTCGGGTTCGAGATCCATCAGGTCGTAAAAGCGGTCGACGAGCTCGCGCACGCGCGCTTCGCCGCCCACGAGATCGAACGCCGTCGGTTGTGCCGGCGTTTCGTCATCAGTCATGTCGGTCATACAGTCACATCAATCGATTCGGTCAATCTTCGCCCCGCGGCTCACCATGCCACGCCGTCACGCCTCGCGCAGCGATTGCCCGGCCGGGCGCCGCAACACGTGGCGCAGGCTCAGCCAGCCCCCCATGCCGGCGCAGGAAATCCCGGCTGCCATTCCCGCCGGTAACACCCACGGATCGAAGTCGAGGTGGAAGGCAAACACGCGCGTCGCCAGCTCGGCGCCAAGCAACTGCGCACCGACGGCCGCCATCAAGCCTGCCAGCGCACCCACAACGACGAACTCGGCGCCCTGGACCGCGCGCACTTGACGATGCGACGCACCGAGCGCGCGCAGAAGCGCCGATTCTCGCACGCGTTCGTCGCGCGTGCCCGCGAGCGCGGCGTACAGCACCAGCACGCCTGCCGCCAGCGTGAATGCGAACAGGAACTGCACGGCACCGATCACCTGTTCGAGCATGCGCTGCATCTGCGCGAGGATCGGCCCCACGTCGATGGCGGTAAGCCCAGGGTATCGCGCGATCAGTCCGTCGATGACGGCGCGGCGCGCGGCCGGCAGGTGAAAGCTCGTGATGAACGTGGCCGGGAAGTCGCGCAGCACCACCGGCGGCATCAACACGAAGAAGTTGACCTTGAACGAGCCCCAGTCGAGCTCGCGTACGCTCGTCACCTGTGCCTCGACAGGAACGCCCGCCACGTCGAAGCGCAGCCGGTCGCCGAGCCCGACGCCGATCAGCTTCGCCAGCCCCGCTT